>JAUZPH010000390.1 GCA_030706065.1 Bacillota bacterium
GATATTCAGTCCTGGTGCAGACGGACTAATAATGAATTATTGGGAATAAACCAAGATAAGGGAATTATCACAGCCTTCATCAAAAAAGGACAGACAGAAGCTAGAGGGATGGTTAACGCTGCAGCAGCTCCTGTTAAAGACAATAAAACGCTGGTAGTCTTCAGCGGGGATCTGGATAAGGCTATAGCCTCCTTTATAATCGCCAACGGAGCAGCTTCCATGGGCAGAAAGGTTACAATGTTCTTTACCTTCTGGGGCTTGAATATTCTTAGAAAACCTGAGAAGGTCAAAGTTGAAAAAGGCTTTATGGATAAGATGTTCGGAATGATGATGCCAAGAGGAAGCAGGAAACTGCAGCTTTCAAAGATGAATATGATGGGCATGGGAGGGAAGATGATCAGAAAAGTGATGAAAGACAAGAACATCTCTTCACTGGAAGAACTCATTAAAGCTGCTATAGATAGCGGAATTGAGATAGTTGCCTGCCAGATGTCAATGGATGTCATGGGCATCAAAAAGGAAGAACTGCTTGACGGGGTAAAGATAGGCGGGGTAGGCTACTACTTGGGAGAGGCTGAAGAAGCCAATGTAAACCTGTTTGTATAAGATAAATTTTGGACTCCTTTGTTTTAAGGGGTCCTTTTTATTACCTATGTGTTTTTATTTCCATGCTAACACATTCAGGTCGGTAAAAATTAATACTGTAAGGGCCATATGATGTTTTTTATTAGGGCAGATTATATGATTCATTTCTGATTAAACTGTTTGGCTATAGCATAAAATCTATCAGCTTCACCCTGCATGCCTTTTAATTCATTAACCTGACCAATAAGTCGGTAGCATTCAGCATTGCTTGGATTAATGGACAGAGCCTTCTTTAGGTTAGTATAGGCTGCGTCTAACTGGGCTTTATCAATTTGTTCAATAGCATTTTTAATATAAATTTCTTCAGAGTAATTTACACATCTATAGTCTTCAATTTCAGAGAGTAAACTTTTAACCTTTTCAGCGGTAAAAGGTTTCTGTAAGTAAGCCACGGCACCAAGTTTAGTACAGTCGATAGCATTCTTAATTGTTGCAAAGGCTGTCATTATTACAACAGGCATATTTATATCAAGGCTTCTGATGTGCTTCAGCACTCCGGTGCCGCTAACTTCAGGCATCTTTACATCAAGAAAAGCCAGATCAAAAACTTCTGTTTCAAGCAGCTTTATTGCTTCACTGCCATTGGAGGCAGTTATAACCTCATATCCGCATACCTCCAAACATGTAGTGAGCAATATCCTAATATTCTTCGTATCATCAACAACCAAAGCTCTACTCATAATTTACCTCCTTCAAATCAAACTGACAGGGATATCTAAATAAATTATCGTACTGGCAATGCAAAAGTAAAAGTACTTCCTACATCTATTTTGCTTTCACACCAGATTGTTCCACCGTGAAGATCAATGATTTCTCTGGCAACAGCAAGTCCTAAACCAGAGCTGCTGTTGTCTGAATTTTTATGGTTTACCTGTACAAACTTATCAAAAATTCTCTCAAGATATTGTTCCGGAATGCCTAACCCTGTATCTTTTACAGAAACATAAAGTTTTTCATCTTTTATATAGGAAGTGACAACTATTAAATCTCCGGCATTGGTATATTTCAAAGCATTTGACAGTAAATTACTTATTACCCAGCTTATCTTCTCAGCATCCATAATTACCTTCGGTATATGTTCATCCACCTCATAGTGAAGGTCTACATCCTTGTCTGCAGCTATTTCATAGTAGTTTCTTACAGTACTATCAATTACACCTAAAATGGAGGTTGACTCCATATTTAGAAGAGAGTCTTTTGATTGAAGTTTAATCATTCTCAGAAGATTTCTAATCAAATCGGAGAGCTTTTGTTCTTCTTCAGATATTACATCTACAACTTCTTTTTGCTTATCATTAAGCTCCCCGACATTTTTATCTTTTAACAGGCTTATTCCCATTGTTATGGAAGTAAGAGGAGTTTTCAATTCGTGGGATATAGTGGAAATGAAGTCGGTCTTCATTTTCTCAACCTGCTTAAGTTCGGTTATATCCTGCAGTACTATAACCAATCCATCCATAGAAGCTTTTGTATCCTTCACAATTGTTACTGTAACATTAAAAAAGAGTTCATTATCATCATATGGAAGGTTTAGAATTTCCTGACTCGAGGTCTTACTTCCTCCTTCATATACCTTGGTTATAAAATCATAGAGTTCGCCATTCCGTACAGCTTCAAGAAAATGCTTATTTAAGGTGTTCTCTTCATTAATATTGAAAAGTTTTTCTGCTGCATTATTTAATAGAACAATCTTATAATTTGCGTCCAATACAATTAAGGGGTCCGATATACTTTTTACAATAGTCATGGATTTATTCTTTTCCTTAAGCAATTGTCCCATAGTGCTTTGTTCGAATTCATAGAGTTTTTCTTCCAGATTGTTAAATTCTGATGCCAGTTCACCTATCTCATCATCAGATAGAATCTCGGCTCTCCTTGTCAAGTCTCCCTCCCCTACAGCCTTCATGGTCTGTCGCAATGAATATATGGGCTTAAGGGATTTGTTCATGGCATATCGTGATAATATGAACCCGCCGGTAACAGAAATTACGGAAAAAATGAAAATTATATACATCGAACGGTTAGCTGATGCTGTAACATCTGATTTATGCTGTAACATCGACGTTTGATTAAGTGCTAGAATATCATTTAAGGACTTTTTCAAGTTTTGAAAGGCAGGCAATGTACTTTCGTTATAGAATTTATCAGCCCATGCAGTCCCATTTAAGTCTCTTGACTGTTGGATTTGTGAAAATAGTTTTGTGAAATTGATGTAGTTATCATTTAATTTTGTTACTAATTCCTTCTCACCGGGCTCTGTTAAATTATTAAACTCCACATTTAACCACTTGTTAAATTCCTGTCCTTCTTTGACAAACTGGTCAATACCCTGCGATGAGGAATAATTAATATATATCAGGACAGCATTATTCTGTCTTTCTACTGCTTCTGTCATATTGTTGACGGCATTAATACTTTTGTAGTTATTTACCATCAAACCATCAATTGACCTGCCAATCCAATAGGTATTTATAACTGAAACCAGTCCTATAATTCCGGTAATTGCGACCAGGCAGAGATAAACCGCGGATATTTTACCTTTTATAGTTTTTATCATGTCAAATGCACCCTCTAACTATTAATTAATTTTCATTCGGTATAACATGAACTTCAATATCTTTAGTTTTCTTTAACAACTTGTTTACGGTGGAGCCGCGGACAATGGCCTCCAGCTTTGTTCTGTTGCTGTGTCCTATGATAATTTGTGTTATATGTCTGGACATGGCAAAGTTTGAAAGTTCTTGTGATACACTCTTTCCGGTGAGTGTAACTACTTCGGCACCAAGCTGGGCAGCCAATTTAAGGTGGCTCAAAAGAGCTTCTTTAGATTTTTCCGTATCTTTGGGTGCAAAAATATGGGTGCAGTTAACTGATACTACAATCAATTCACATTTATATCTTCTGGCGATTTTAGCACCGCGCCGGATCAATTTTTTTGCAGAGGGACTTGGACTTATGCATACCATAACCCTCTCCACGGTATACCAGTTTTCTTTTATACCATGGTCTTCCATGTATTCTTCCAGCTCTTCATCTACTTCTTCTGCAGTATGTCTCAGAGCAAGTTCCCTCAACGCGTTAAGATTTCCCTTCCTGAAAAAGTTTCTTAAAGCTCTGTCTACATTATCACCCTTATATACTCTGCCGGCATTAAGCCGGTTTTGAAGTGTGGTAGGGGTAACATCTACGACAACTACCTCATCTGCATTTTCAACAATGCTGTCCGGAATTGTTTCATTAACCTTCACACCTGTGATTTGCTTTATTACATCGTTCAGACTCTCTAAATGCTGTATATTCAAGGTAGTTATTACATCAATGCCATGGCGCAATATTTCTTCAACATCTTCATATCTCTTACTATGTTTTGAGCCCGGAACATTAGTATGAGCCAGCTCATCTACTATGACAGCCTCCGGTGAACGGTTTATGACAGCATCTGTGTCCATCTCTTCCAATGTCATCTCGTTGTACTGAATCTTCTTTCTTGGAATGGTTTGAAGATC
>JAUZPH010000391.1 GCA_030706065.1 Bacillota bacterium
ACGGCAGCCTTAGTCCGGGCAGCGGAGTCAATAACACAAGTGGTAATTATAATACCAATTATAACCCTAATGGCAGTCATACCGCCAATAATACCGGCAATAACTACAATTCCAATAATGGCAGCAGTTACTACAATCCCAGTAATTCCGGTAACCAGGGAAATTACAATAATCCCGGCAGTGGAAACTATAATAATCCAAATGGATATAATAACGGACAATACTATCCTGCAAATAATTCCGGAACCTTTTCCCTTGTCTTCGGGATTTTGTCCATTGTTTGTTCCTTAACTTTCGTCCTGGCTATTGGCGGTCTTGTCTTTGGGCCCCTTGCCATAGTAAAGGGAAATCAAAGCAGGAATGGCAATGGTACTGCCGGAAAGATCATGGGAATAATCGGGGTGTCCCTGTCCGGAGTTGTTATTGCATTTTATTTGATTTTTTACGTTTTAGTAAGAAGCATGACGACTAAATACTGGTTCTAGAAAATACCTTCCTATTAAAGCAGGACAGTCTTGTGCGTTTAAAGAAAAGTGTAATATAATGGTAATGATACTGAGACGTTTTATGTTTACATTATAATATTATGTAGATATGGGGGTAGGATGTTGAAAAAGTGTCAAAACTGTGAGCATGAAAACAACGATTTTAATCAGGTGTGCGAGGTCTGTCATATTGAACTGCCTGAGGCGCCGGGACCGGGTCACTCTGAAAACGGCTATTATAATACTTATAATCAAAATAATGGCTTTAACGCCGACGGCTATAATAATTACGGCCCAAACAATTACGGCCCAAACAATGGAAATAACAGTGGGTATAATCAAAGGAACAATTCCGGCACCGCGGCACTGGTATTTGGGATATTATCTGTAGTCTTCTCCTTGTTCTGCTGTGTGGGTGTTATTTTCGGCATATTGGCAATTGTTATGGGAAACGGGGGTACTGACGGCAACAGTAAGGCAGGTAAGGTTCTGGGAATAATCGGTACGGCTATATACGGGGTAATATTAGTTATAAACATAATTTTTATTTCATCCTGGACAAGTAATCTGAATAATTTTATCAGATAGATTTAATGAGAAGAGAATTCAGAGTACATAATTATGACCGGCTGTTACTGATGGCTTTATCTTCTGTAATATTGGCTTCTTTTCTGTTCAGCGTCCATGATAATGCAAGTTATATCCCGATTTCCGTGGGAATCAAAATTCCCAACACCTGTGTATTCAAGCTTTCAACTGGGCATAACTGCCCTACCTGCGGGATGACACGCAGTTTTATATCCATAGGCCATGGAGATTTTCAAGATGCTTTCAGATATAATTCCGGTGGTATTTTAACATATATATTATGTCTGAGTTGTATTCTTTATATGGCGGTTAAAATCAGGACAAAAGGATATTCCGGGACACTTCCGTATATTTGGAAGGCTATAATGGTTCAGTGTGTTATAACTGTTATCACAATATTTGCAGGCTGGATTTACTTCTGGCAGTGAAAGTTACAGGCTCTTTGCAGCTTTAATGCAAAGGGCCTGTTTTTCTTATTATGGGTAAGGCTCATATAAACCATGACTCTATAAAATAATTTGTTTAATCCAATTCAGCCGTTAAAAAACGAGTCCATATCGATTTTCAATTTCTTCGTCACCTGCTTCAAACTCCATTTATCGGTAATATTGACCTTGAAAAGTATATACTGAGCCAGAAACCTTTCAAAGGGAAGCCAGCTTACATGGGTCATAGGCATGATATATCTTGTGGCCCCTTTCATCTCCTTATAAAGAGATGTTCTGCTGCCAAGGGGCAGGGTTTCATCAAAGAGAGCATCGATAAATGTAACCCTTGACTTGTCAAGCAGATGAGCATAGGATAAGGGATCTATTTTAAACAGAGGGTGGGTTGTTTCACCTGTCATTATCTCAAGAAGAGACATTTCCCTGACCTTATTGATCTGCCTACTGTAGGTTTCATACAACCTGTCCTTGTCATTAAGATAATGGATATCGTTGAGCCCATCCTTGAAAAGCCTTCTTGCAAAGGCTGTTGCAGGCGATTCATGTATTATCTTCGGGAGATGCCCTCCGGTGGTCATGAAAATCAACTGGTTTACTCGCTTATCAATTGAAGCAACTATCGAAAGCAGCATACCTCCAAGACAGTAACCCATTGCACAGTTATTCTGTTTCCAGACACCCTTCTGTTCCAGAAGATCGATGCTGGCAAGAATGTCTATAACCGCATGCTGCCAGAATCTGAACATGACCTCCAGCTTTGGAAAGAGGAAACTTCGCCCGCTTACGGAGTTGTGCTCCACTCTGGTATAGTTGCCCGGCAGCACCGGAATGGAACAATGAATTCCGGCGGAGGCAAGATGTGTTCCCATCCAGAGAAGAAACTTGATATTGCGGCTTCCCAGGCCATGAAGGAGCATGACGGAGGTATTGGTGGGCTTCTTCGGCTCAAAGCTGTAAAGCTCAACATTTTCCGTTCCTGCAGCAGGATTTCTATATAGTGACTTGAATCGGATGTAGTTGCATCTATAGAAAGCACCCTTCAGTATATAACCTTCGACACTATTTATCTCTCTTTTATTATAACTAAAATCTATTTTCATAAAGCAGCCTTCCGAAATGTTATATAACATAAATATGATGTTGGGATACAGGAAGTTACGTGTTGAAGCGAAATTGAGCAGTGTATACATAGCCAGGCTGCAGCAGGCAGGAAAAGTGTAGCAATTCCAAGGCGGCAGAATATGATGGAATTGTGTGAACAACATATAAGGAGGAAAATTATAAACTATGGCTGATTTCTATAGACATGATGCTGAAACGATGAAAATGAATTCTCAAATGTCAGGAAGCTGTATACCGCAGGAAACAGTTATAAAAGATGTAAGACTCGCAATGGCATACGTCCCATTTCACAAAATGTGCACGCTGTTACCTCCAATGGAGGCCCTTTTGAAAGGGACCGCTTTTCCGGAGCTCTTCAGCCCCTATGAAGGAAAAGACAAAAAGTACAAGCCGCCGGTAAAGTGCAGGTAGGAGGAGGTAATATCATGGATGCAGAAAAAAGCAAATTTGAATTATTGGCACAGATTATGGCTGTTGACTTTATGATAGAGGACCTCCAATTGTATCTTGACACCCATCCCATGGATAGAGAAGCCATTGTAAAGCGTAATTCATATGTGATGCAGAGCAAGATGCTGAAGGAAACCTACAACAGGCTGTACGGAATGCTTTCAGAGAATGACCTAAGCCCCTTCCCATGGAATTGGATAGAGGAACCGTGGCCTTGGGAATGTGAGGCAAATCCAAAGCTTTATGGGGAGGATAGATAATATATGTGGACGTATGAAAAGAAACTGGAATATCCGGTAAGAATAAAGAATTCAAATCCAAAAATGGCTAAGCTCATTATTACTCAGTACGGCGGCCCTGACGGAGAATTGGCAGCATCACTCAGATATTTGAGCCAGAGATTTTCAATGGTTACCCCTCAAGCCATAGCTACATTGACGGATATTGGCACAGAGGAACTTGCCCATCTTGAGATAGTTGGCGCAATAGTGCATCAGCTTGTACAGGGGGCAAGCATCGAAGAGATAAAAGAAGCCGGTATGGGAGACTACTATGCGGATCATGACAAGGGAATCTATCCTGTAAATGCATCCGGCGTGCCCTTCACTGCTGCCTACATCGCGGTAAAAGGAAACCCGGTGGTAGACCTGACGGAAGACCTGGCAGCGGAGCAGAAGGCGAGGGCCACCTATGAATGGCTCATAAACATGGCAGACGACCCGGATGTTATTGAACCGCTGAAGTTCTTGAGAGAGAGAGAAGTTGTGCATTATCAAAGATTCGGTGAAACCCTGAGAATTGTGCAGGATTATTTGCAGGATCCGAAGCTGTTTGTAATGCCAAAACCTGATTTTATGAAATAAATATAAGGCTGTAGTGCATAGTATGTGCTGCAGCCTTATATGTTTTTATTTAAAATTTAATATTATATATATACAGATGCGGAAATTTAAACCTTAATAATTCTCCTGAGAAAATATCGAATCTTCACCGATTTTTCCGGATGTAAAATTTCAACGAATTAAAATTCAATTTAGAAGAAATTTTACA
>JAUZPH010000392.1 GCA_030706065.1 Bacillota bacterium
TGCAGCAGTTATCAGGGGATTATCACAGGTTGTGACAAAGCTTTTATTGTCAGTAGAAATATTATTGAAGAATATGATATAGAGGGTAGGATACTGCGGCCATGGATAAAGAGCTCCAGTATTAAAAGGGAAGGCGTGGAAGTCAGAGATGAGTTGTTTCTAATATATTCAAATTTAATTGAGGATGAGGAAGAATACCCCAATGCAATAAGATTTATAGGGAAGTTCAGGGAGAGGCTGGAACAGAGAAGAGAGTGCAGGTCCGGAAAAAGAAAATGGTATGAACTGCAGTGGGGAAGAGAGCCTTCCATATTTGAAGGAAGGAAAATTATTTTCCCCTATAAGTGTAACCGAAATACTTTTGCAATTGATGGCGGAAGTTATTTCAGTGCCGATGTTTATTCCCTTGTCATAAAAGATAATATCTATATGGATCTGGACTATGAATTCCTGCAACTGGTTTTGAACAGTGCCTTATACGAATTTTACTTTAAATGCTTTGCAAAAAAACTTGGTGGAAGATTATTTGAGTACTATCCCAACAACCTAAACAGACTTAGAATTCCTTTACAGCGGGATTTTAAAATAAAGAATGAAGATGAACTATATAATTATTTTGAATTAACAACAATGCAGGTGGATTATGTTAAAAAAAACAGGGGATGACCGTGAGGACATCCCCTGTTTTTAATGATATATAATACGATTATAACATGCAGAAGCCTTATTTTGACGGTTTTATAGATGCGGAAATTTATATCTGAATTTATCCAGGATGTAAAATTTCTTCTAAATTGAATTTAAATTTGTTGAAATTTTACATCCGTAAAAATCGGTGAAGATTCGATATTTTCTCCGGCGAAAACTATAGGTTTGAATTTCCACATCCGTAATCAATCAACTCTTCTATGTATTTGGGAAGAGTAAAGCAGGCCTTGTGAAGGTTTTTTGTATAGTATTTCATGGGCAGCTCTATTCTGCCGTTCAAATCCGCGTTCTGGGGATCGAATTTCTTTGACCCTATGGTAAAACTCCAGAAGCCTCCAGGATAGGTTGGTATTGCAGCCATAAAAAGCTTTGTAACAGGAAACACTTCCCTGGCGTCCCTGAACACTTTCTTTACAACTTCCGGAAGGTAGAAGGGTGTTTCTGTCTGGGCAATAAATATACCTTCTTCCGTAAGGCATTCAGAAATTTCCTTATAGAAGCTTCCTCCAAAAAGTCCTTCTGCGGCTCCAAAGGGATCAGTAGAATCAACAATAATTACATCGAATTCATTCTTATGTTCGTGTACGAACTTAATGCCGTCGCCGACAAATATTTCACATCTCGGATCGTCAAGAGCGCAGCTTATTTCAGGAAGGAACTTCCTGCACTCTTCAATCACTGCAGCATCTATTTCACAAAGTACCGCCTTCTCAACATACGGATGTCTCAGAGTTTCACGGATGACACCTCCATCTCCGCCGCCAACAACCAGAACCTTTCTGGGGTTCGGGTGCGTATACAGAGGAATGTGAGAGATCATCTCATGATATACAAATTCATCACGTATCGTAGTCTGAACGATACCATCCAGGATAAGCATTCTGCCGAAGGCATATGTATCTACTATTGCCAGATCTTGAAATTCTGTCTGTCTTCTTACCAGGGTTTCCTTGATTTTATATGTCATGGCTGCATTTTCTATTTGGCCTTCTCTCAACCACATGTCCATTGTTAAACCTCCTTTTTATATTTAGCTTTGAAAATTATATGTTAATTATAACAACCATTTACTACCCTATCAATAGTTTGCAGGGTGGGAGGAAAAATATAATATGTTTAAAAATATAGAGATCTGGCAATAATAATTTAATGTACATTATAAATTTGGAAAAAATAGGAGGATTTTTTTATATCATATAGAATAGTATAGTAGACTTGTTCTATGTATGGAATTTCGTTCAAAAGGACTTTTATCGTCTTGTAATTCGAGGTTTATGACAGAGTGGGTATTAGAATTAATATAACAAAGGGGGGGAGCTGCCTTTGAGGGCGGGGGTATATGAATATTAAATTTGATAAAAAAAGTGACAAACTCATAGTTGAACTTACAGGGGAACTTGATCATCACAGCGCTGAGGAAGTAAGAAATAAAATTGACGACAGACTGGACAGGGAAAGAATAAATAAGCTTATCCTGAACTTTTCGGGAGTGACATTTATGGACAGCTCAGGAATTGGAGTAGTAATAGGGAGATATAAAAAACTTTCCCTTAGAAATGGAATGGTAAGCATAACAGATGTTAAGGATCCGGTTAAAAGGGTCTTTGAGCTGTCGGGGATGTTTAAAATAATAAAGTTATACAGCAGTGTCCAAGAAGCTGTTATTAACATGTAAAATGGGGGTAAATGTCATGTACGAAAATAGAGTCAAGATAGAATTTCAGAGCAAATCAGAAAATGAGAGCTTTGCTAGAGTGGCAGTGGCTGCCTTCGTATCTCAATTAGATCCGACCATAGAAGAAATTACTGATGTGAAAACTGCAGTTTCTGAAGCCGTAACCAATTCCATAATCCATGGCTACGAGAATAAGGATGGTATTGTAGCAATAGAAGCTATGATAAGGGATAACGAGGTTACAATAATTATCTCTGATGTAGGGAAGGGAATAGAGAACATAGAACAGGCCATGCAGCCGCTGTATACCTCCAGGCCTGATTTGGAGAGGTCAGGAATGGGCTTTACCGTTATGGAAACCTTTATGGACTCTCTGGAAGTACACTCTGAAATCGGAGCAGGAACAAAGGTGATTATGAAAAAGGTATTTAAATCTATAAGTTAGGTGGATTAGTATGGAAGAGGAAGTTGTTAAGAAGGAGTGCTACAATTACGATGATAATATTGAACTTATACAACTTGCAAGAGTGGGAGATAAAAATGCTTTAAACAAGCTTATTGAGATGAACCTTCCACTTGTATCTTCTATTAGCAAAAAGTTTTTAAATAGAGGCTACGAGTATGAGGATATTTTTCAGATAGGCTCCATTGGTCTTGTGAAGGCAGTTAATAATTTTGATTCCCAATATAATGTAAAGTTCTCTACTTATGCAGTACCCATGATAATAGGGGAAATTAAAAGATTCCTCAGAGACGACGGAATAATAAAGGTGAGCAGAAATGTAAAGAATCTGGCAAGAAAGCTGCATTATGATAAGGAGGCACTTACAAAAAAACTCGACAGGGTTCCTACCCTTGAGGAACTTGCGGAATATTCGGGGATAAACAAGGAAGAAGTTTTGATAGCCACAGAATCTGTTCTGGGAATGCAGTATCTATACGATACTATTCATCAGGATGATGGTTCGCCGGTGCTGCTCATCGACAAGTTAAGTGAAGATGTGGAGGATGACAGTGAAGTTATTGATAAACTGGCTCTAAAGGAAGCACTGAGAAGCCTGGATGTCAAAGCACGGCAGATAATAATGCTGCGGTATTTCAAGGACAAAACCCAGATTCAAGTTGCTAAAATGCTGGGAATAAGCCAGGTACAGGTTTCCAGAATTGAGAAGAAGGTTTTAAGGCATATGAACGATATTTTAAGGGATTAAAAAAGTAGTGCATTTTATGTACTACTTTTTTAATACTTATAAAATAAATTAATGGACTGTGGTACCGGTATTAGTATTACTGCCTGTACTCGGAGTATTGCCGGTAGTGCCCGGCGAGGTATTGGTATTTCCTTCTATTATGGTTCCACCGGTGGTGTCTCCGCCCTGATTGTTATTAATATTACCGGTAGGCACTGCAGCATCGTCACTTTCCTTAGGCAGAACCCATTGTTGATCCTGCAAGGTAACGGATGGAGTATAGTCACGCTTTATGAATACCCTGCTTTCAATATCCTGGGCCGGTGTATTGGAGGTAGCAAGCTTGCCGTTGGTTTTATTCACCTTTGCCTCCACATGAGTGTCACATATTGAGGTGGGCTGAGTGCCATCTATGAACAACTCAGTCACTACACGGCTTCCCCTTGGATCCTTCGAACATAAATCCGAGGGCTGCTTTCCTGAGTCAAGACAAATTGGGACTCTCACCAGTCCTGAAGGAGGAGTTATATCTTTAACA
>JAUZPH010000393.1 GCA_030706065.1 Bacillota bacterium
TAAATCTTCTCAACGGGTTTACTGGCCCAATTAGTTCTATATCTAGAGCTCAATAAAAGTCTTGCATTGTGCCTTCACAAAATATCCAGGAGAAGGATTTTTGTGAAGGCACAAATCATTAAAATGTTTGTTTGACCCCTTTATTACACTTGTTTTACGCCACTGTTCTTCTATAAACCTTCGCAGCCCAACTAAGGGTAACCGCCAGCAACGGTATCATAACAGCAAATGCTGAAAAAACTTTCATATCCCCAATGGAGCCTGCGGCTAATGAGCGGGAGGCTTCCACCACATAATACAGCGGATTCAGGTGTGCGAGAACCTGCAGCCAAGTCGGTCCAAGGGAAATAGGCAGCAAAAATGCCACAACATCTTTAATTACGTTTCCCATAAGCAGTGAAAAACGGATTAAGGGAGAACGGAGTTGTTCCAACATTCTTCGCTTGAAAAGTAATCCTGTTTCAAGAACTATGGTCATGCTATACCCTCATTTCCGCAGATGGCTGCCTTCTCAAATATATAGAAGCATCTCAAACCCGCCTAAAAAGATTAGAATACGCTTGCTGAAATCCTCCCTCCAGGCATTGTCACTATCTTTCCTTCCAGTTCCATGATTGATATCTTCTCAATAATGGTTCCACCATCTTCATCAATTAAATCCAATAATGCATCAACAGAAATGTACTTATCTTTCAATACCTCAAGAATCTTGGCTTCAATAGAGTCCAAAGTCAATGATTGTTTATCTGACTCTATTGTTGAATATTCCTGTTGAGTTCTACCTTTTTAAAGTAATTGCTCTGGCTTCAGGTATAGAAATATTTAGACCCCTGTGGTCCTAAGAGGTGACTGGAAGTCAGTTCCTTGCTATTGATGACTTTCCACAGCTCTTTTAATAGTTGAAGTTATTTCCCTATAACAATTTCAACATCTGCGAATATAATAATCAGTGTAGCCCCGGAAAAGCCTTGTTAACCGATTCTACATATACTTAAGTAATAGTTGAAAGGAAGAAAAATATATGTCCCATCTAAACCAGCATGCCGGAGTACTATATATATCCTCCAAGGTTACAACCATTCATGAATGTGAACAGCATCCCGGACGCAAGGGAAGATGCCTTTTTTACAGCGGTAATTGTTATTGCGTTCATAACGGGCTGCTTGTTGCTGATTATATGTCCGGAGGAAAGCGGCACCTCGTTCTGAGACATTGGAAATTGAATGCCCTCGGCCATCCTTGCCTGGAATCAATCACCCTCACCAACATTCAGGATGTCAAGCAGATTTTCCTCCACCATACCCCGGATTGCCGTAAATATAATGAGCACCCGGAAATCCTCCGCGGCAATACTATCGGTGTTGCTTTCACAAGCGGCAACAAGCCTGATATGAAAAATGGAGTATTTGCATTTTGGAATAAGCAGGGAGATCCGGCCAAGTATTGTGACTTTAAAAACGGAAATGGCGTTGTTGAGAAGTTCAGGTATTATCACTACGTCCTTGAAGCTGCAATTGGTGGTATCCCTCATTTAAAGTATACCTTCCGCGACCTGGATAAACCTACAAAAATCAATTCGGTACATTTGAATTCACCCACGGCAAAACTAACCTGTTAGAGGAGGTTTATTTTTTCTACTCATAACTATAAGCTTCTTGGAACCACGGCATAGCCCGTGGTATTCGTTGTACAATAATGAGCACCTTCGGAGTACTACCCCCGGAGGTGCTTTTCACATCCATCGTCGGATTATAATCTATCCGGGCTGACTTACCATGTGTCAGACCCCTCGCAGGGCATTATTGCTCCAATTCCATTGGTATTCCCGGGCATTTCCCCGGCTTCTCCCGGAACTAAAACATCTTCCACTTGTCCCTTAATATATTCTTCTCCACCGATTTGCCGCCAATACCCCTCGTACAATGGCCTGTTCCAGTACCACTGCAGCGGCTGTGCCTACCACAGTAACGGCTGCATCGCCTATCAGTTTGCTGGTGTCTGAACCTGTGGCGAGACAAAAGACAGTGTCGCCGTCATCCTGAGTATGCACCGGAGAGATAGCCCTGGCCATTCCATCATGGGCAAGGGTTGCCACCCTGCTGGCCTCTGCCATGGTAAGCTTCGCTGTGGTGGCCACTAAAGCGATAGTAGTACCCTTAGGCTGGCCAGGCAGCGGTGATGGTGCACCGCTCAGAAACGTACGGGTTATATCAACGAAGGTTCCGTCCGGCCATTGTGCCCCAGCCAGAATACGTCCTCTGTCCCATACGTCTCCCACAGGATTAACGATAACCAGTGCTGATACTATGGGCCCATCATGAATCTGAACGGATGCTGTTCCCAGTCCGCCCTTCATGGGAGTCCCATATACTTTTCCAACAGTTGCCCCTGCCCCGGCACCCACATTTCCTTCTACCACGGGACCTTTTTTTGCCGCCCGGCATGCTGCATAGGCCATGTCTGCATCCGGCGGGTTTGTTCCTTTGGCATATACCAGGTCGTAGATAACCGCCGCAGGTACGATAGGCACATCAGTCCCCTGCTCAACCAGCCAGCGGTTTACTCCGGCCACCGCCGGGAGCCCAAATGCACTGCCGCCTGTAAGCATGATAGCCTCTACAGTATCTGCTGCGTTACCGGGGCGTATCATGTCCGTCAGCAGTGTACCGGGGGAACCACCTCTTGCATCTACTCCGACCACTGCTCTATCCGGGCAGAGAATCACAGTGCATCCGGAACGGCCTTCTTTATTCTCTGCATTTCCCACAAGAATGCCGGGAACATCAGTAAGCCCTCCAGGTCTCAAAACTTTTTCATTAACCATTTACTTCACCCTTTTAAATCATGTTTTAAGTAAAGTTGACTATTTTCCTCTATATAAACTATGTAATTTAAAAGGATTTGTGCTTTATTCTCAATACTATTAACATTAATTAAGGACTCTGCATAGAATGCAAAGCCCTTGAATTTCCAGAATCGAAACCATTTAATTACTGATTTGAATTCTGTATTCCCCTGGTCTTTCAAATTTTAAAAACAGATTCCATATAATTTATATGGATCTTTCAGCAATTCCTCTTTATATATATTAATAACCTTGGAGATATCAAAAAACATGCAATTACATTCACCAATTTTTCCGTCTTTTATCAAACCAGTTTCATAAGCGATGTTCTGGATTGTATACCATGGGTGAACAGGGGGGCGCCGTTTTCAATAAACCACTCCTCCGGTGGATAGATTGCATCCATATGAGGTGACTTGAACATATCTGAAATCTCTTTAGGCATATTTTTTTCAACATAATGCATTGCTGTGAGAGAATAAATATCAACTCCTAAAAGCAGTGCTTTTCCACCATTATCAATCAGATACCCTAAGCCTGTACTTACTTTATCAGCGTTTTTTCCCCAGGCGGAAATTGCGAAAGTTCCTTCACCTACCTCTGTATCCGGTAATAGGCGAAAGGTATCTGCAATGATTCCCATACCCGATTTCCTCTCCTCCGGAGACAACACTTTGATTTTACGCAGTACACCATTCTTTTTATCTTCTTCTGTAAGCGGCAGGTCCGGACTCATACGAAGGGCCGGCATAAAAATGCTTCCATTTGTACCTACCGCACATTTAAGTGCTGAAATTACTGTTTCTGCTCCGCCGTCAACATAGCCAAAACTCTTTAAGGAACTGTGAACTTCCAGTTCCATACCCAGGTGAAGATTCGGGATTTTCAAACAAGTTAAAATTAAGTTTACTTATGGATATCTGTAGTCATCAGACAGTAGCAGATTAATTTGTACTTATAATCTTCATAGTATTTAAGACATTCTTTCACCCTGAATAAATGTTCTATTTCAATTATTGACTTCAAAAGTACTTTTTAAGCCCTATAAAAAAATAAAATCCAGAAACATTTGTATCTGGAATAATTTGAGACCTCGAAGTCCTAGGAGACGACTGGAAGTCAGCTCCTTGCTATTTGCTACGAGATAGATAGAAATGTTATGGACGATATATATGCATACATAATATAAATCTTTTCACTGTAATTTCCGAACCGGGCACCATCAATACTTGGTGCATTAATTACAGAAGAGACCTCAAAGGTTA
>JAUZPH010000394.1 GCA_030706065.1 Bacillota bacterium
GTATAAAGCTGCAAAAAGGTGTTGACACGTAAAGAAATAGATAATACTATAAGAATATAAGCAATTGCTAATATAGTTGGACTTTATATATGATGGACTGTTTCTGAGGTTAAGCTTCTCATATAAGAAGTTATTTGAAATTTCTAATAAAAAATGTTGTGTTAAACTAAATTTCACAGAAACGGCCAAATTTCGGGAGGAACTATGGTTTTAGAAAAGATGAAGGAAATATCTGAACTTTTGAAAGTGCTGTCCAATGAAAATAGACTGGCTATAGTATGTCATTTGATAGAAAAACCTATGAATGTCAGCGAACTGCACGATAAACTGAGTCATGTGACCCAGCCGGCCCTGTCACAGCATCTTGCCATGTTGAAGGCTAATAGGATTTTAGATTCGAACAAAAGCGGACTCACTATAACCTATTCCATACAGGATGAACGAATAGTAAATATTATAAAGGCGCTTCGGGATAATTACTGTGAGTAGAAAAAAACTTAAGGTAAGGAAGATTTGAAAAATAGCGTTTAGTTACTGTATTGATGCGGAAATTTTACATCCCAGATAGATTAAAATATAAATTTCCGCATCTTTAATTGCTCCGGATTAAAAGTTTTCCGGGGCTTTTTATTTCAAAAGGGTTGACAAAAATATAAAGAGGTAATAATATAAGTATATAAGAAGATGCTTATATTACGATAAAGTAAAAGGAGGACATACTTATGTTTGATTTTTTATTTAAGAGCAGTGTTAATTCTGTAGATGTAAATGAATTGGATGAATTGTTTGGGAAAATACACCTTATAGATGTAAGAGAACCTTTTGAGTATAAAAGCGGCCATTTACCGACGGCAAAAAATTTACCGGTGAATAAGATTGTTTCAGAGGCTGAAAGCTTGCTTGATAAATCAAGGGAATATCACATAATCTGTCAGTCCGGTGCCAGAAGTTCCAGAGTATGCGGTATTTTGAAGGAAAAGGGCTTCAATGTTGTAAATGTAAGCGGGGGAACCGGCCATTACAGAGGAACCTTGAAAAAATAAGTCATATTATTTATGTTATGGACTGAAGGTACAAAACCAGTGAAAAATATGACTTGGATATTATAGGAAGTGAACTTGGAAAGGCTCCAGGCTTTAGAAACAAGCAGGAGCCTTTTATTAACTCTCATTATGGTTTAATATAAGCATCGCCTTCCATCTTTCCACTTATCAATTTCATTGATATGTAAAAGAACTTTCAATGTTTTCATCGATTTATCACCTCTCCTATTAATCAGATAGAACTATCTATTGCCTTGGCCAATACGTCCTCAACTTCCCTTGCTTCACCGGAAAGTTCATCCTTTTCCAACATACCAATTAGCTCAGTAGGGTTCATCTTTCCATAAACGGGACCAGTCAGGAGGAATAGGCCTGGGCCTTGCCATTTGCAGTGAGATATTAAAAATGCACAGTTTTAAGTGTGGAGTAAAAAGTGAACCAGGAGTAAGAACCCAGTTCTATTTTGATGTACTCGAACACAATATAAGTTGTAGTAAGTAAATATTATCAAAAGTGTAAGGCTCCCTCTGCATTAGATTAGAGGGAGCCTTGCGCTGTATTTGTGAGTCTGTATATGACAAAACCCATTCCGTATAAGTTACCCCAATTCTTTATGAATCCCAGTGCAAACATGGTCAGTATAAAGAAGGTTACTCCAACACTAAAAGAGGCCTCCGATAGTAAATGGAAATGTTAATTAAATGTAAAAGGGCAGGTAGGGGTATTGACTTTTGAATTTATATATCGTAATATTAGGATATAATGATAATGAACGAAGGGGGTAAAACTCATGGAAAAAAGTTACGCTGAGTACAATAAAGTTTCTGATATTTTAAAAGCCTTGGCTCATCCGGTGAGGCTCTGCATCGTTCAGGGGCTTATTGAGTCCGGAGAAGCAAATGTGAGCAACATGCAGGCTTGCCTCGACACTCCTCAATCTACCACATCTCAGCATCTGCAGAAGCTTAAGGCCATGGGTATTGTCGAGTGCAGAAGGGAAGGGCTGGAGGTTTATTATTGGGTAAGCAGTCCATTGGCTGCTGACCTGATGAAAGTGATAAAGATGTGTGAGTTTAAACATTAACAAATTCACCGGAGAAAATATCGAATTTTCACCGATCTTTTGGAGGTGATATATTAAAATATAAACTCACACATCTATATTTAATAGAAATTAATTTTATTATTGAAGAGATTTAATGGAAAAAAGGAGGCTATCATCATGAGTAAAAAAGTTTTAATAGTAGGTGGAGTTGCAGGAGGTGCTTCGGCAGCGGCAAGGCTCAGAAGATTGGATGAAACCGCTGAAATAGTGATGTTCGAAAGAGATGAATATATATCTTTCGCTAATTGTGGACTGCCATATTATATTGGAGAGACCATCAAGGATAGAGATAAGCTGCTGGTACAGACTCCTAAAAGCATGAAGGATAGATTCAACATAGATGTAAGGATAAATAGTGAGGTTATAGCTGTTGATGTCAAAAATAAGAAGGTTACCGTGAAGACAAAGGAAGGCAGAAGCTACGAAGAAAGCTTTGAGAACCTGATACTTTCACCCGGTGCAAAGGCAATAAGGCCGAATATTCCGGGAATAAACAGCAGCAAGATCTTCACCTTGAGAAATATTCCCGATACTGATTCTATAAAGGCTTATGTGGATAAAAAGGAAACTAAAAGCGCAGTAGTTATCGGCGGTGGTTTTATCGGAGTAGAAATGGCGGAAAATTTAAGGGAAAGAGGCCTTGAGGTAACTCTTGTAGAGGCAGCACCCCATATTCTAGCGCCTTTTGACTCTGAAATGGTGGCCTTTGCAGAAAAAGAGATGGAGGACCACGGCATAGAACTCATTTTAAATGATGGAGTAAAAGCCTTTGAAGAAAAGGGAAATTCCATTGAAGTAACCTTAAACGGCGGGACAAGAATAGCTGCGGATATCGTCATACTGGCAATTGGAGTAGCACCGGATACAGCATTCTTAAGGAATTCAGGCATAGAACTTGGACCAAAAGGACATATCGTTGTCAATGAGCATATGCAGACCAGTGCAGAAGGAGTATTTGCCGTAGGAGATGCTGTTGAAATAGTAGATTTCATTAATGGCCAGAAGACTGCAATTCCGCTTGCCGGCCCGGCAAACAAGCAGGGCAGGATTGCAGCAGATAATGTGGCAGGCTTAGGCACCACCTATAAGGGCACACAGGGTACTTCAGTTATAAAAGTCTTTGGTCTCACCGGTGCGGGCACCGGAAATAATGAAAGAACACTGCAGAGGTTGAACATTACCTACAAGGTTATATATGTACATCCTCAATCTCATGCCTCCTATTATCCGGGAGCAGTGCCCATATCCTTGAAGCTGATATTTAATGATGAAGGCAGGATATTAGGGGCTCAGGCCTTCGGATATGAAGGAGTTGAGAAGAGGATTGACGACATAGCGGTAGTTATAAGGCTTGGAGGAACTGTAACAGATTTGACTGAGTTGGAGCTTTCCTATGCTCCGCCGTTCTCTTCCGCCAAGGACCCTGTAAATATGGCAGGCTACGTAGCTGAAAATGTTATAACCGCGAAAGCCGAAGTCATCACTTTGAAGGACCTTGAAAACTATGACAGTAACAAAGACATGCTGGTAGATGTAAGAAGTGAAATAGAATTTGGCAATGGTTATATAGAAGGGGCAGTAAATATTCCTGTTGATGACTTGAGGAACAGACTAAGCGAATTGGATAAGGAAAAAGAAATATGGGTATACTGCCAGGTAGGCCTGAGAGGTTACGTAGCTGCAAGAATGCTCACCCAGCTTGGCTACAAGGTCAAAAACCTGACCGGTGGCTATAAGACATATTCTATAGCAAACTACAAAGCCAAGCAGAGACCAACTGTTGTGGAAAGGGTAGCTCTTGATATGGAGACCCAGAGAGTAAAAACGGAAGATGCGGGAAATAAAGAGATAGCCTTTGACAGAAGCCTGGATGCCTGTGGGCTCTGCTGCCCTGGGCCGCTGATGCAGGTCAAGATGTGCACTGATGATTTGAAGACCGGTGAGGTGCTGAAAGTCAC
>JAUZPH010000395.1 GCA_030706065.1 Bacillota bacterium
GCTTTCCTCAGACACCGCCGGCCCATTCTCGTTAATATCCGTATTAGTCTTGTTCTTTTTATCTACTACCTTTATATTTGTTCTTGTTTCTCCCTCTACATAAACAGGACTGTTATCAATACCGGCAGAATCCAGGTATTCTTTTATAAAATCACCGCTTTTGCCGGCAAGAACTGCTACTGCCCTGCTCTTCCCGCCAAGGCTTTGAATTACCTTGGACACGTTTATTCCCTTTCCGCCGGCGTCCAATCTGATACTGGAGACCCTGTTTACGCTGCCTACGGTAAAGTCCTCAATTTCGATGGTTTTGTCAACGGCGGGATTTAAGGTAACTGTAACAATCATACTCTCACTCCAGTCTTTATTTATATCCGGCTTATTATTCTTCGCTTCCAATAAGCATTTTCATAATTTCTTCCTTGGTTTTTGCTTTTACGAGCTTTTGAACATTCTCTTCTTCCATACAGGTAATGGCTATGTTTGAGAGAATACCCATGTGTTCCTCGCCTTTACCCGCAATTCCTATTACTATATATGCGGTATTCCCACTGCCGAAATCAACACCTTCAGGGTATTGGATAACTACAATTCCCGACTGCTTTATATATTTTATATATTCATTCATTCCATGGGGAATGGCTATTCCATTGCCCATATAGGTTGTTATATCAGCCTCTCTGGCATACATTCCTTCTATATATCCTTCTTCTGCATAACCGTTCTTTACCAGTAACCTTCCTGCTCTCTCTATTGCCTCGGTTTTAGTTTCTGATTTTACATTTAACAATATATTCGCTTCATTTAATATTTTAGCGGACATTTAAGTTACCTCCTCATTCAGTATTTTTACAAGTGCACCTCTTAAGTCTTTAATATCTCCAAATCTTAGTACGTCGGTAAAATCCTTGCTTTCTATAAGTGAGATACTTACCTTGCCCATCTGTTCAAGGCTATAGGCAAGCTCACTTTTTCTTGCCAGTAAAAGAATGAAAGTATCTACACTTTCATCCGCGAATCCAATACTTTTTAAAACCATATTCTCCTTCAGCCTGTATACGCCTATAAATGGGCTTTTGACACTGTCCGATCTTGTGTGAAGCAGTGCCACATGAGAACCGGGAACAACTACACTTCCCATTTCCTCCCTGTTGACTATTAAATTTTTGACCTCTTCCCCATCTGTTATCAAGGCTTTTCTTACCAAATTGTCAGTTATGGAACCAAGAATTTCAGTAAAGGAGCCTGTTTCCATAACCTCAAGCTGTATATTTTCCAGTATATAATTCATTATACCGTATTTTTCACTTAGGTTTTCTTCTCTCTCCACACCGGACAGCGCTGTAAAATTGTTAAACAGCCTACCATGAATATTATCGGTTTTAATATACTCACTGATCCTGTTGATATCCTCCTTGCGAAGAAAGGGAGACACTGTAATTATATTTTTTTTGTTCGATTGGTTATCTATATTTACTGTGGATAGCACCAGATCAAAACCGTCATAGCTTTCATTCCAATCCTTGACTGAGGATATGGTTACCTTATCTATTTGAGGTATTGACTGCTTGATCTTATCGGAAAGTATCCTTGCCGTTCCCATCCCACTGGGGCAGATAACCAGGACAGCAAGCCTGTTATTACGGGTACTGCTTCGTTCAAGAGCCGCTCCTATATGCATGGTTATATAACCAATCTCATCCTGTGGCATTGTAATATTATATTTGGAAAAAACCAGTTTGCAGGCATAGTTAACAGCCTTAAACAATTCGCCGTAGTATTCCTTTATCTGGTCCACCAGAGGATTTTTCACTTGTATTCCCATGTTAATTCTGTATAATGCGGGACTGAAGTGCTGCGACAGCCCCAGGATCAGCTGCTCATCACATTCGATTACCGTATTCATCCTCCTTGATACTTCATAGACAACCTCTGAAGATATATCTTCAAGAGAAACTCCAAGCTGTTCAAACTTCCTGTCACCTTTATAAACATATCTGTGTCCCATAAGCTGTATAGCTATATATGCCAATTCGTCATCTGAAATTTCCATATCAGCCACTGACAAATACTCTCGTATTCTACCTGTGAAAGAAAACTCACCGGCGGTCAGAACATCATGAACAAGATAGGAAGGCAGGTTTATACTTGATCCAAACCTGGTTTTCTTAAGTGAAAGCAGAATATATATATAAGAGCTAAAATAAGCCATATCATCCAAATTGAACATCTCTGTTTTAACTAGTTCCAAAAGTTCTTTTGATGTTTTTATCAGTTTTTCATCAAAAATAATTTTAAAAAAGGTACTGACAGCAGAGTCCTTTTTATTGCCATATACAAAGGCCAGGAGTTCGTCAATGCTCTTATACTCATAGAGCATCTCCAAAAAAAGGTTTCTTTTAATCCATTCAGGTCCTTCTATGCTTATTCCGTAACCTCTTTTCCTGCTTAAAGTAAGATTCCGGAGATTCAGCCACTGTTCAATCTTCTCCATATAGAGACTTATGGTTCCTTCAACCACATTAAATTGATAGCTAAAAAAGGCTGATTTATAAGGTTCCTCAGCCACTAAAAGCTGTGCCGTGATAAGGATCATTCTTTGTTCTTGAGATAAGAGCCACTGCAGGGGAATATCCCTTAAGAAGTGCCTCAATTTTTTTATATCCTCTTCACTGCCTTCAGCATAAATATTTGAATTATTTTCATGGATATTGACTTTTTTATCAGCCAGGAACTTGTTTATTACGTCCATCTCTCTTGATATTGTTCTGTTGCTGACATCAAATTGTTGAGAGAGGTCCTTTATATTTAAAGGACCTTTCTCTATTATTGTATTTAAAATAAATTTTTGTCTGGCATTTAAGTCTGTCATATTCTCATCGCCATCCGTTTATTTTATTTTTTCAGCGTTCTTATATACTCATCATAAGTGGAATTATCCAGGAAGTTCTTTATTGTCACAATTTGAGCCTGTGGTGCAACCTGTGCTGCTCTTGCAGCAAGGCTTTCCTGTGTGAACACTACCTCGGCATCTCTGGATATTTCATTTACTGCGGAGTGTTTAACAGTAATATCATAGCCTGCATCTTTTATTTTCTTTTTAAGTATAGATTCTCCCATAGCGGATGAACCCATACCTGCATCACATGCGAAAACTATTAACTTTGGAACTGCTGCAGTTCCTACAGTTTTTTGTCCCTTGCTTTCTGACTTTAATTCCTTGGAAGTCTCTTTTGCAGATTCAAAGGCATCATCTTCTACTGCCTTGCTTCTCTTAACGAAAACTGAAGCTATCAGGAAGGATACAACCGCACCTACAGCAATACCTGCAAGTACCGGTAATAGTCCGCCTTTGGGGGACATAGTGATTTCTGCAAATATGCTTCCCGGTGATGGTGGTCCTACAAGTCCTGCCTTAGTCAGAACAAATGTGAAGTCCGCTGCCATTCCTCCGCCTATTACAGCTAATAACAGTACAGGGTTCATAAGGATGTATGGGAAATATATTTCATGGATACCGCCAAGGAACTGGATTATTATTGCTCCAGGTGCGGACTGTTTTGCATTTCCCTTACCGTACAGTGCATAAGCTAAAAGTATTCCAAGTCCCGGACCCGGGTCTGATTCCAGCAGGAAGAATATTGACTTTCCTGCATCATGAACCTGCTGAAGTCCTAATGGAGAGAATATACCATGATTGATTGCGTTGTTCAAGAATAAAATCTTACCAGGTTCAACCAATATTGCTATCAGAGGTATTAATCCTGCATTGGTTACCCAGGTAGCTGCACTTCCCAGAGTGGTTGAGAAGCCGTTTACCAGTGGTCCAATTCCCCAATAAGATAATAATGCTAAAATACCTCCTATGATACCAGCTGAATAGTTATTAATAAGCATTTCAAAACCGGTTGGGATCTTTCCTTCTACAGCCTGGTCGAACTTCTTAATGATGAAGCCTCCCAAAGGTCCTACTATCATTGCTCCCAAGAACATTGGAATTGTTGCTCCTACCACAACTCCTGCCGTTGCAACTGCTCCAACAACTCCACCTCTTGCACCGTATACAAGCTTACCGCCTGTGTAACCTATCAGTATCGGAAGCAGATA
>JAUZPH010000396.1 GCA_030706065.1 Bacillota bacterium
AGTTATAAAGCTTAAAAATCCATATAGGATGTGATATTTATGTTTGTTAAAAAGGGCAGCTTTCATTTAAGTAAGACAAAAGTAGTAATAATCAGTATTTCTGTACTTTTCATATGTTTTGCAGCAGGGTATTATCTTTTGGGTTATATGGGGTTCTTCTATTCGAAATATGATGAGGGGAAAAAGGTGTATGAATTTCTTGAGGATATGAACGAGGATGGAAACATAGAAAATGTGAGGTTTGAAAATCACTATTATTCATATTCCAAAAGCAATGTTTCTGATGTACAGTATACTTCCAATAATATTAGTCTTTACTTAGATGGTAATCAGATATACAGTGACAAAATTACTGCATCAGGTCCTCTTCTTAATCCCAAAAGTATTGACTTGGTTGAAAATGATACTAAAAAGAGACAAATTTGTGTTCATCTCGATGGCGGTGGACCGGCACCACCCTTGGATTACTTTTTTTATATTAAAGAGGGTAAAGTTATGGTTAGTCATTAAAATCTCTTTAGAATAGCTATCCGTCTTCACCGGCGGACTTTTTATATAGAGTCATGTAAGTTTTATGGTTTATAATCTATATATAGGGTGAAAATTATGGGATGGCTAATTGGCAATCATTAGCCTAAGTACTGTCGTTCCGAGTAATATGTCATTTTAAACCGCTGATAGAATTATAAAATTTTTAATGTTTAGAAGTGAGGAAGAACATCAATGGAGCCTTGTTCTTCTGTAATCTACTTTGAAGAGGATAATAAGAGCTATGTAATTGCCGGGGATGAATGTTATTCCTGTGACGGCATTTTTTATAATGTGCCTAACGACTACAGTGCCGATTATCGAAAGAATGCGGAATTTATAGCCGATGCTCATAACAGAAATTTGATTCCGCTGCCATACCATGATAATAAGATAATTCTGAATTACCACAGAATCTCTGAGAATATATCAAGAATAATTTAGAGAGACAAGGATAAGGTGTCTATTTCACGGTTACAGACAAGGTGATTTTGACGCTATAATCAAACAGGGCCATCCAAGGGCAGGAGTACACTGTCAATGAACATAAAGGTTCAAGCGCCGCCGGACTTTTCCTCCGGGGGCGCTTTTGCCTGTTCCATCAATATTATCGGTTTTAAATTACTAAAATCAGTACACCTGCTCCTGCAAGTAAGTTCAGGTAGATTATAACATTTGATATTGCCTTATTAAAATGCTCTCTTTTATAAACAAATACCTTATGGACCCAAAACGGTACCAATCCTCCTATTCCTGATATAATCCCGATTATGGAACCTGTTTTGGTTCCCTTGTCAATTTCCAGTAGTCCATAAAACAATATCAGTATTATAGGCACATGAATAATAAGAAATCCGGTTATTTTCCCCGGCAGCTTTAGAATCTCCCATTCCTTTTCAAAACCTGATTCGATCTCATGCAGCAGCAGCAATGTCGCATTGAATATGTATAATTTAGTTAACAACTCTGCTTTTCAACTCCTTCCGGTACTAAAATACACCTTCATTCTTTTTGACAAGATTAAATTAAAACTGGCTCCTCTTCTCCCCGCCGGATATACCCGGGACTATCTTTATGTTGTCAGTGTTTCCAATTCCACCTATATGTAATCTGTCCCTATTGTTTACAACATATGCTGCTGTTGCAGCAGAAAGCAGCATGAGCATAAGCGAGCAGATTATCAAAACTCTGCATCTTCTCAAATTTATCCCTCCATCAATTGTTTCATATATATTTATACTCAGTACTCCCTGCAGTTAAGAACATTTGAATGACAGCGTGGTTTGGTCTTTTGAACAAATTTGTCTTTTCCGATTGGGGTTTTTATTTTTCTGCTGTAATAGTTACATATATTTGCAATGAATTTATGGTTGCTTCGCTTATATACACAGGTACGGGGATTTCATGTAAAAATAACTCAATAAAAGCATTTTGATTATAATTGTAATAATATGGGAATGCAAATATAATTAATTATGAAAACGATTGTAGGAGGTAAGATTATTGAGATTATTTAGGAAACTGCTCAGTATTTCCGCATCTGTGTTTCTTTTTGCATCAATGTTTATGGCGGCACCACTGGTAGTTAATGCTGAGGGGGCGCAGCCGGGCGGCTTTACAATAGTGTCCTCAAGTATAGCGAACAACCAGGTTGACGTACCGCGGGCACTAAAGCTAACTTTTGAGGCAAGCGATATTTTGGACTGCTATGTTGATTACATCGGGAAAGTAACATTGAAAGATGATGCCGGGGAGAATACGGAAGTCATTGCTTCATTTTCCACAGGTTCAAAAGTCTTTAATATCTATGTCGTCGGATACCTAAAACCGGAGACGAATTATACCCTCACTTTGCCGAAGGGATCTATAAAGGACGAGAACGGCAATACCTTTGCGGAGAATTATATTCTGAAATTTAAAACAAGAAAGGACAACGTAATAAAAATCGGGTCCCACGGAGACTACAAGGATTTTGATGGAGCTTCATTTATTCTTAATCCGGATCTGAGGAACACCGGGGATGAGGTTAGGGTAAAGGTAGAACAGGGCAACTACTATGTCCCGAATTTACATCTGGCAAACTCAAGTGTACTAGTTGAAGGCGGCTACGATAGTACCTTTACGAACAAAGGCGGCAAAAATCTGACAGTTCTAAAATCTGGCGGCAATATATTTGATATCCGGATATATGATAATTGGGAAAGCGGTACGAAGCTGAAATTTGGCTTCAATAACCTGACCTTTACAAAGACTGACATACCCGTTGAGGAATCAACCCGGGTGGCATATACCGCCATTAGCTTTGAATGTGAAAGTCCGTATTCCATCGATATGGATATAACGGGCTGCAGCTTTGACGGACTAAGCGGCACAGACTACAGAGCAGGAGATGACGGCAGCCTTAAAAACCCAGTGACGATAGATGCAGAGGGACGCTGCAACCTGAACCTGAATATATCATCATCACAATTTGTGGATAACGAATTTGACAATAGATGGACTCCATGCGGTGGATTGATGCTTTATACAGGGGACGGTGCTGTAACCAATCTGAGGGTTGTAAACAGCATCTTTGCTAATAATACAGGCTTTATATCCGGTGCCATAGCTACTGCCTGCGGTGTTAACGGTAAATTGAACGAACAATTCTACAACAATACTATTGTTAGAAACAAGGCGGTTATGTCTC
The DNA here is from genome assembly GCA_030706065.1 of Bacillota bacterium. GTDB lineage: Bacteria > Bacillota > Clostridia > Clostridiales > Clostridiaceae > JAEZDX01. The sequence continues at coordinate 3,218 of JAUZPH010000396.1, forward strand.
AGGGAGAATATGAAAGCTATAATCTTGCCAGCTCTTCAGGCGGTATTTTTATCATATCTCAGGGCCTGGGGCCGGATATAAAGGCAGATTTGAAAAATAACATAATATTGGGTAACAAAGTGTGGCTGGACGGTGAAACAAGTGAGCCTGCCGATGTCCTGCTCTATTCGGAAAAATATAGTGAAAGTGAAGGCACGTATATCAAATGTGACCTTGATTCCAATGACATTGGGTCGATAAGCAAAAATGGAGACGGTGTGTCAACTGGCAATTTGCCCATAGAATTCACCAATAAGAACGGGTTAAGTGTGGACCCGATGTTCACAGAACAGCTTCACCTGTCAGATTCTTCACCGGTTATAGACAAGGGTGTAACGGTGGATCTGACCACGGACTTTGATGGCAATAAAAGGCCGCAGGGGAACGGATATGATCTCGGTGCATTTGAAAGTGTCTCGTCGGCACAAACTGCAAGCTTCAGTTTTGAAGTAGCATCCATGGAAGTTAATGAAAGTTCGGGAAAGGCTGTTGTAACTGTAAAGAGAACAGGAAGCAGTACTGGAGAAGCTACTGTTAATTATCAGACTGCTGATGGAACGGCAAAGGCGGGAACAGATTACACTTCTGTCTCCGGAACCCTTACCTTTAATGATGGAGAAACCTCAAAGACTTTTGATATCGCAATTAATAATGATGCTGCAGTGGAACAGGCCGAAGCCTTCACTGCTGCCCTGAGCAATCCGTCCGAAGGGGCTCAGCTAGGTGAAATCAATAACATTACAATCAATATCAAGGATGATGATACGGCGCAGCAGCCTTCTGGAAACACCAATACTTTGCCGCAGACAGGAACCTTTGTTGATACAAACGTACTGGTTATTCTG
>JAUZPH010000397.1 GCA_030706065.1 Bacillota bacterium
AAAACTTTATATACTTATACTAAGGAGGAATGAAATAATGTTGAAGATGATTTTTGAAATTACAAAGGATATATATAAATCAAATGTAAAATCTCCGATATTTAAGACTCTTCGTATAATTCTTACAGCAATGATCGCTTACGTATTGCTATCCATTGCAATTCCCATTATATCTCACAGGTCAGTTTTCTATTCAGTTATAGTTTGTGGCGGATTAGCTTTGATTGAGGTTTGTATTCCCTACATAATACTGGTACTTATAACAGAGGCAGTTGAGACGAAACTTTGGAAGAAGGAGGGGGAAATGTCGATAATCAGGGAAATTGAAAGTGTTAATAAAGGAAACGAGAATCAAAGGCAATCCCTAATATTTAACGAGGTAGTGGATGAAAATTCCAAATTAATGAATAGACTCCCTTTCTCTTCTTCGCCAGTTTATCCACTAGAGTTAATGAAGAAAGCAGATGAACATTTCGCTTTCATTGATAGTCAATACAGCGATATGTGTGATTATATGTACCAGAGAGTACAGGAGAGCTTCATTCCCAGAGACACTCCTTTTGTAGCTTCAATAGTTGAAGGACAATATGAATATATTGATGACATTTTTGACATGATTGATACAAGTTTAAGCGAGGAGCCAAAAACAAGACACAATATTGCTGGCTTTCTTCAGGCAATAAACCTTCACACTGTTTTCAAAGAAATTATAGAGTACTGTACCGAACACAATATATCGCCTATATATGATCCGTCATATCTTAAAAATCTGAGAAAACTCCTGGAAGATTATTACGCTGATTACGGAATTCTGCAAAAGGGAGCTAAAGGAGAGAAAAATGTCAGTGAACATCTTTCATTATACAGAGACCGACTGATAAATTTGGAGAATATACGGTTTGAAGTTGAAAAAACCAGTGTTGAAGCGGATAACATAGTCATCTGTGAAAAAGGTGTCTTTTGTATAGAGACTAAAAACTATGGAAATGAAAATGAAACAATTGTAATATCTAAGGACGGTAAATGGAGAAGGTTTAATGACGAATACGAAAAACATATGCCAAATGTAACGGAACAGCATAACAGACATATAGGTATAATGCAAAGATTGGTCAATAAAGAGCTTGAAGAAAAAGGCATTGATGTTCCTTACATAGATTTTCAACCTATTTATGTAATAGCTAATGACGAGGTATCCATCGAAAATGAATCCAACGAATTGGTTGTTCTTAGGAGTTCAATGGTATATCCCTATATTGCTAAACAAAAATCTGAATTCAAGCTTTCTAAAGAGGTTCAAATGGAAATTAAGGATATTATCCTTACTTATAATCAAGGCGCAAAGAAGTACCCAATAAAGGATTATCGAGAAGCCTTTAAATATAACTTTGACGGACTTGTAACAACAGTGGAAAGAAGAGTAATGTACTATAAGCTCTATGATGATTCTGTACAAACATTACAAAGTCGGGGAAAGCTTGTCAGTGAGCGACGCATAGACGGAAAACAATATATTGAACTTAATTAGATTCTCCAACCTATCCAGTTTTTTGTGCGGCTTAAAATTACCATGTACGGAAAGAGTGTTGACAGTGACATACCTGATTAATTTACAAGATTATCCGTATCTTATATAATAGAAATCGTAGAAAGGGCATAAATCTCATTTGAGCCAGTAAACTACATATATCGTCTCATAAACTGAAGATTAGAAAGGGTGAATGAAATGTCCAAATTCTGTACAAGCTGTGGCCAACAGTTAAGTGATACTGCAGGTTTTTGTTCTGCCTGTGGGAGAGAACAAATTGTTAGCGAGTCTTTTAATTCTGCTTCTGCAGCATACAATCAAAACACATCTATACCAGTACATACATTTAATGAAAATAGTAGATTTGTAAATCAAGGACATGAAAGAGCAGATTCTATAAGTGGAGGTGTGATTACTTCATTTATTCTTGGAATTATCGGTATGGCAGCGTGGATTATCCCTATTATTGGGGCTCCTGTAACGATTGTAGGATTAGTTTTTGGAATACAAGGTAATAAACGGAGACGCTCAGGTTTAGCTATTGCCGGTATCATATTAAGTATAATCGGGTTGTTTGCAACTGTTGTAAATTCTTCTATAGGAGCATATAAGGGGGCAACCGGTACGCTGTTTCAACATAAAAGTGAAGTTGTCTTTTGTGAAAAGGTTGATAGTAAACTTCATCCGATAAATCCCGGAACAACTTTTTCAACAGAAGAATTCTATGTTACCTTGACTACTGCAGCCCCATTTCATACTACTGAAATAAATTTAACTATTTATAAAGAAAATGGTGCCAGTGAAAGTGTTGTCATAGATACTGACAGGACAGTCAACCAGGATTGGTCCATACTGGCAGTCCCTTTAACACTAAATACCCCGGGAAAATATAAGGTCACCTTTTCAAGGACATCTGACGGTGTCAAATTAGGAGAAGGAATAGTTACGATTAAGTAATGAATTCCCTGGTTCACAGCAAGGGAATGAAACACATTAAATAATAAAAGCATTGTAAAATACATAGAAGAACAAATATCCGATGCGAACCTTAGAGTCGATTCTCACTTTACGAAAGAAATTACGTGAAGGCATCAGGCGATAGCTTATCCGTATAAGAAATAGAGAGGAGTAATGAAAATGAATAATGAGAAGAGTAGTTTCATGAAGAATGAAAAAGAATTTAAAGCGGTTCCGGAGGAATATAGAATTCAGAATGAAAAACAGGGAGTCATTGAAAGCTTGCAATATAACGTACCCAATTTAGAAAATGGTACTAACACCAAGCATTTGAATGTTTACCTTCCATATTGCTATGACGCTGCTGATACGAAAACGAAATACAATGTTTTATATCTGATGCATGGTGGCGGTGAAGATGAAAATCTCATATTTGGCGGTCCGGGTCAAAACAGAGAACTGAAGAATATCCTGGATAATATGATCGCTAATGGTGATATTGAACCTATTATTGTTATTACACCAACATTTTATGGTGTGAAAAACGACTTGAAAAACAATGACGCACTGAGTCATGTCGAATCGCTTGATCATCCACTTCCTATAGTGGAAACTGAATATTTTCATGACGAATTGATTAATGACTTGATTCCTTTTGTGGAGACCAGGTATCATACCTATGCAGCATCAGGTAGTAAAGAGGATTTGAAGGTTTCCCGTGAGCATAGAGCCTTTGGCGGATTTTCTATGGGCTCTGTTACTACCTGGTACACATATTTAAATTGTCTCCACTATTTCAAATATTTTATGCCGTTAAGTGGTGACTGTTGGGCATTAGCTCAGAAGGCTGAAGGCAGAATGGCAAAAGAAACAGCAGAATACCTGGCAAAGGCTGCAAAAGATGCCGGCTATACTCCAAAGGATTACTGCTTATTCTGTGCTACCGGCAATTTAGATATTGCGTATCCCAGCATGAAGCCTCAGATGGATGCCCTGCAGGAATTAACAGACAGCTTTGTTTATTCGCCGGATACAAAAGAAGGGAATTTTTATTTCATTGACTGTGATGGCGGCGTACATACCTGGCATTGGGTTAACCAGTATATTTACGATATACTGCCTGATTTGTTTAAAAGCTAGCTGCGTGCTCAAGAAAAAGTGCAGCCGGCAGTGCCGCAGTAAACTGCATAGAAGCTCTATAGATAGAATATCTATGCCTTATGTCCTTAGCCTGCAATTTAATCGAAGATTGCAAAGAGGCATTAAGGACAATTGACAATATAGACATTAGCAAGGAGCTGACTTCCAGTCATCTCCTTGGACCTCGGGTCCCAATTTTTCCAGAGACAAACTGTTTCTGGACTTTATTTTTTTGTCCGGCTAAAAGGGTATTTTTATAGTCGGTAATTTGAATACGGTGAACCGGAACTACTGATTATACTGAAAAAGATATTGACAAACACTAGAAAACACCATAAAATGGTATTGTTAATTAATATTGAATAAATAGATGTGTGAGTTTATATTTTAATTTATCACCTCCGAAAAATCGTTGAAGATTCGATATTTTCTCCGGTGAATTTGTTAATGTTTAAACTCACACATCTT
>JAUZPH010000398.1 GCA_030706065.1 Bacillota bacterium
CCCTCAAAAACATGAAAAGTGAAATTAACACAATCATAAACAAACATTTTATTTTTCATAAATATCACAGGCCATCCTGCAATATTCTCTATAGGGGATAAACTTTCATATTCTTCCTTCATAATTGAAAAACTCATACCCTCCAATCCTTTGCTTTTGATATTGATTCTCTTTTCTTGTTTTGAAAATTCTCGCCAGGATCTCGCTTAAAGTGAGGCGCACAATACGGCAGCTGAGGTTTTCCTCCATTTTTATAGGCCGGTCCAGGCTGATTTCTGCCATCATGGTATTTCCGTTACAAACTGTACGAGCCAGGCAGCCTTTACAGTGTTTTTCGGACTTTTGCCTCTGCAGCCTTTTCATATTCACGGCACGTTCTTCCAGAAGAGTCCACTGCCTATCCTGGACATAACCCAGCGAATATTCCGGCACAAACCTTGCCTCCGGCCTTCCCGGCACTATGAGTCCGTCCGGTAATATATGAAGAGAGGGACAGAAAAAAAGAATATTACCATTTAGTATATATGAATATATGTCCTTAAATAAGGAGAATTTTTCATCGGACTCCTTCTGTGCCTCAAACCAGTTTTGAACATATTCTTCCGCACCTGGTATAAGAGCCTTGGATTCCACAGAGCTGCCAAAGTAGCTTTTCACAGGAGCAAAGGTGATGCCTTTACAGCCTAGTCTCTTGCAAAATGCTGCAATTTCTCTCATCATACCAACATTTTCACTGGTAACAGTTACCCGGGGAGTTACTGTCTTCCCCCGCTGTACAATTTTTTTAATAGCCGACACTGCAGTATTAAATGAACTTTTTCCCCTCATGCGGTCGTGCAGGTTTTCCGTGCACATATCAAGCGATACCCTGAAGTTGATGTTATGATTTAAAATCCTGTTCAATGCTTCCTCACTGCAGGAACCGTTTGTTGCTATTGAGGTTCTGTAGGGGATGCCGCTCATCTCCATAATCCACAGTGTCCTCTCAATTAAATCCGGCCGGAGTGTCGGTTCGCCGCCATAGAAGGTTATATCCATGTAACCTTTAAGGTCACTGTATCTGGCTGCCATTTCAACAGTTGCATCAATTATGTGGTTATCAACATCACTCTTTTTTACATCTGTCGGACTATCACAATAAACACAGTGCTGATTACAGCGGTAGGTTACTGTCAAAACCAGCCCTTCCTTCAAGGGCTGTTCATTGGAATAAACGCGAAGCGGGTTCATAAAGCCCGCTTCCTTTAAAATACTTTCAAAGTCTCCCGATGGAGCTGCTTCTGCCGGAAAGGAAACCATAAGATGATCACCGGGAAGTAATGACCAGGCTTTTCCTTCTGCAAGCCACACTGGATAATCTGATGGAGTCTTTATAAAATTTAACGGTTCAATATTCCCTATCCTCAAAACAGCATATCCCCCTTCTGAAGGTTAAGTGCCGGTTTAAGCCTGGCTGCCGGTATGATTGAATTTCTACCTGAATGGAAGCTTACAATCTCATTGGTAAACCACTCAAAAACCCTCTCGTCATATTCCCCATGATCCTGAGGCTTATCTGCATAATAGGGCTTCCAAGGAGAATATGGATAATCGTTTCCTATTTCGGGCTTGTTATAATACCTTTCCGGAGTTCCATGTCCAATAAACGTGTCCTCAAAAGACGCATCCATTGAAAGCATGGCTGGCCCCCGTTCAAATAGAAATGAGGATGTGTTTTCAGTTCCAGCCAGCAAAAAATATTGCCCAAAACCTGCAAATAGATTGAAGGGAGAATTGCATAGCTGAATCCCTCTGGCATGCAGGACTCCGTCCTCGCCTGCCAAAACCTGGCTGTGATAGACGTCTGAGATAAACTTATATTCAATATTGTCCTTTCCATGAAAAACATCAAAAGCTGCCTTAATCAGCACTGCAGCCAAAAATCTGCTTGCCCGCGAGTAATTCTCCGCACACAGCACATTCCTAAGCCTCTCCTGTCCGAGCTTATCGGAAATCGGACCGTTATACAGCCAGCTGTTCTCATGACAAACAGCGTGTAACTCGTTTTGAAGCAGCCTGTGCAGCCCCTGAGAACCTGAATGTATTATAATGATATAATCACCCTTTTCAAATTGTCCGGAAGGAAGAGACTCACTAAGAATATCATCTACCGTACGAATCTCCAGAAAATGTCCCAGTGGACAGCCAAAAGACACTTTTGCATACTTCTGAGCCGTATCCGATAGCTCAGCTTCTCCGGAAGGAATTCCGGCAAAGCAATCCTCTCCTGTGATTCCTTCGAGATATCCTTCAAAATCCACAGTCTTTCTAAGTTCCTTTAAACCTCCTGCACATATGGCTCCTAAAGAGAGCTTCTCCACAACACCTTTCCTGTACAGACTGTAGACACCGCATTTAGCAAGGATGGCTCCGGCAAGGTTATTCCACTGATCTGCCTCCATGCTGGCTCCCCTGACCCGGATCAGATGATATCCGCATCCCACATCATTGACCAGTCCCGGATAAACTCTGGCAGCTTTCCCTTTGCTCAAAAAGCATAGTCCTGATAGCTTGGAGGGATTATCGTATCTGCTCTCCGGTGCAAGAAATACCGGCGGCGCAACTGTTTCAAGACTGGAGATTCTCTCAGCAAGAGCCATTTCGCTTTTCCCCAGCGAGCATTCTGCAACAGAAGCCGGCCCTAGTATGGACACCTCCGTAATCATATACTGCTTCAAAGATTTTTCCATTTCTCCTCCCCCAATGCTCTGCTGCTGTCAGCAAAGATCAATGCCTTTATTACCACTTCATTTCCGGTTTCAAGATAACTTTCAGGCACTTTTCCATAGACTGCAATTATCTCATCAGCAAAATTAACTGTAGCCTCAATTGTGAGTATACGGCAGATATTATACTCATCCTTTTCCGATTCATTGGATATCCTTTTATTTAGTATCCCGAGATTTTCATTGATTTCAACAATCTCTTTAATCAACCTCTCGGAAGAGTTTTCATTCATACCTGCAACTTCGGATAAAAATTCCGCAATGTATTTTTTTAGATGCCTTACATCCTCCATGAAATTTTCGCCGGGAACAGGTATGATCCCCTGTGGATGCACTCTTTCTCCTGGATTGTCCTCATGGGTATCCTGCCATTTTACATCATCATAATCCCAAATTGATCCTGACATTATTTCCGCTGGTTTGTTCCAGCTTCCCTCCCTTCAATATTTATTTTACGTTATTGTTCAAGTAAAGAATCTTCTTTGTTATAGCTTGAATACTGATGCTTTTGTCGATGGCAGTCAAAGCCTCAAGACTCATTTTCAAAGACTTGTCCTCGAAACAAATACCTTGTCTTAAAAGATGAAGCATCTTATGAAGGACGAATAAACGGATATCCTCATTGGCATCATCCACACCCTCCTGCAGACTTCTGTCATTTCTGGAATTGTATAAATTGAATTCATACTCAATATTTTTACGTATCTGTCTGCTGGTATCCCCGGCAGCATCACTGACAATCCAATTAGGATCTTTCATTCCTGCTTCTGCCGCTCTCAATGCCTGGTCGGTATGGTAGAGTCCAAGTATTTTATACCCCGCCTTCCTCACATGCCCACATTCACTATATTCCATAAGCCTGGTCACATTCTCAAAATTCAGCTCATTACTTATAGTTGCCGGAATTCTAAATACCAGGTAATTTCTCTGTATTATTCTATCTACAAGGTCACAAATATCTGCAGCAGACTTCTCTTTGTTCGCAAAGGTGGCATAAGACTCCTCATTCGTGGCCTTATCATAGAGAATTCCTAGAAGGTCCTTGACCTTTTCAAGCAGGCTTCCGTAATCAGAATTCAAATGCTTCCAATTAACATCATTACTATCCTGTATCATGGTTCTAATAGAGTTCCTCGCCAGCGGCTGATCAATATTCTTCATCAGAAACCGGACAGACATCATGTTTTTCGAATCTACTACTGCTCTCATAAGAGTATTATTCGGCTCTTCAAGCTCTTTCAGAAATTTAGTAATTACTTTTATACTTGAATAACTCAGAACGCTTTGAGTTATTATTTGATCCAGTTTATTGAATA
>JAUZPH010000399.1 GCA_030706065.1 Bacillota bacterium
TACTGCCCTGAGGCAGTGGACAGCAACTATATCATGGTAACCTCAATTAATCTAAATAAGCCCGATGAACAGGCAAAGGTAACCGCTACTCTTGGGGCAGCAGGAAATATTTACTGTTCCACGGACAATTTATATGTAGCCGGATATAATTACGGCAGTGGTGACAGTGAACAGGGCAAAACTGTCATCTATAAATTCAGCCTGAAGGATGGAGAAGTCACATATAAAAGCTCCGGAAAAGTTTCAGGAGGCATTTTAAATCAATTCTCCATGGATGAGAGCAATGGGTATTTCAGAGTAGCTACAACAGAGCAAAATTACACAAAAGGTAACAGCAGCCAGCTTAATAACCTCTTTATATTGGACAGCGATATGAAGTTATCCGGCAGCCTGGAAAATTTAGCTCAAGGTGAGAAAATATATTCTGTAAGGTTTATGGGGGACAGAGCTTATATGGTCACTTACAGGACCACCGATCCACTGTTTGTTATTGATCTAAAGAGCCCGTCGGCGCCGAAAGTACTGGGAGAACTGAAAATTCCAGGCTACAGCAATTATCTTCACCCATATGATGAGAACCATATTATTGGTTTTGGGAAGGACGCCGAGGTTGTAGGTGAGGGCACCTCTACCGAGAGGGCCTACTACCAGGGAATGAAGCTTGCAATGTTTGATGTGACGGATGTAAATAATCCTAAGCTGATGTTCAAAACCGGTATCGGTGATAGGGGAACTGATTCACAACTGCTGTATGATCATAAGGCTCTGCTTTTTTCAAAGGAGAAAAACCTTCTGGCTTTTCCGGTTCGTGTAGCAGAGATAGCCGATAAAAGTACCGTTAATAAGGCAGCCTATGGTGAGACGACATTTATCGGAGCCTATGTATATAATATCGACCTGCAGAGCGGGTTTACTCTGAAAGGAAAAATAACCCATGCAGAAGCCGGTGGAGATATTCAGGATAATGCGAAGGAGATTCCTTATGATTTCTCCATACAAAGAATACTATACATTGATAACAATTTATACACTGTTTCCGATAAGAACATTAAAGCCAACAGTATCAAGGATTTAGCGGAGATAGGGAGTCTAAAGTAGCACCTCCGTGAAATGGTGATTATAAAGAAGAAAGCGGTTAATAGCCTGTCAGACAAAGATACGGAAATTTAATTTTTAATTTATCTGGGCTGTAAAATTTCTTCTGAATTGAATTCTAATTCGTTGAAATTTTACAGCCGGAAAAGATCGGTGAAGATTCGATATTTTCGAAGGCGAAGACTAAAGGTTTAAATTTCCGCATCTGTAGACAACTGTTAACCGCTTTAATTTCACTTTTTATATTATGTAGTTTACTGTGTTTTCTTTTCTCGCCGGTGCATTGACTATATTTACTTTTTTATATCCGAGAGCTACTGCATGGATTTGCCTGAAGCCTTCGGGGATTCCCAGTTCCTTCAGATAATCCCTGCCTTCTTCACTGTTTAGCAGAAAAGCAATGAAGCCAATCCAGCAGGAGCCTATTCCCTCAGCCTCAGCAGCAATAAGCATATTTTCAACTGCTGCTGAGCAGTCTACATCCGCACTGGGGCTGTTCTTGTCGCCGGAGAGGAATATCACTGTCGGTGCATTATAAAAAACATGAAACTTTTCATTTTCTCCGATTTTTCTCAGGTTTTCATCCGGTGATTTCCTCACCAGTGCCTTAAAACCTTCATTAAGACTATCAATAAGTTCTTTATTCTGAACTGCAGTGAAATGCCAGGGCTGGCCGTTATTGGCACTGGGGGCATAGATGCCTGCCTGCAGAATTTCCTGCAGTTCCTCTTCTTTTATCTGTTCACTCTTAAAGGCTCGTGTACTTCGTCTGTTTCTTATAACTTGCAATGTTTCATTCATTTTCACAACCTCCTTCTTATTTTATTATAAATAATAGTATAGTTTAAAGCCATGTAGTTTCTTACCAATGGATATATATTAATATATGCAATTTGCAGCAGTAAACTGCCTGTTTGATTCTAATAAATCATTATGCTAAAATGGCAGTGTTACATATTGTTGGGCTGCAGCTATAAGCTTCTAGAGATTCGGAAATTTAGACCTTTATTATTCGGCTGAGAAAATAGCGAATCTTCACCGATTTTTCGAGGACGATAATTAAAATATAAATTTCCGCATCTATATCCTGATTAATGAATATTAATAAATTTGGAGGAATTATGGAGAAGAATAGGTTTTCAGAAATAGACTCAATCATATTTGATCTGGACGGAACACTGTGGGATTCGTCGGACGGCGTGCTCAAAGCCTGGAATCAGGTACTGGCCAGACATAAGGATATAAAAGAGCATCTTACAAGAGAGGTACTGCAAAACTGTATGGGACTTCAGGTTAAACTGATTGGACAGAAGCTCTTTCCCTATCTCAGTGAAGAACGCCGGATGGAACTTCTGGATACTTGCTGCAAAGAAGAAAATGAACTGCTGAAAACGGAAGGAGGGATACTCTACTCTGGTTTGAAGGAAGTACTTCAGGATATAAGTAAAAAATACCCGTTATTTATCGTAAGCAACTGCCAGGAAGGATACATAGAGGCTTTCCTTACAGCTCATGACATGTGGGAATACTTTAAAGACATACAATGTGCCGGCCGAACCGGATTGTCGAAGGGAGAAAATATAAAAGGGCTTATGGAAAGAAACAGGCTGAAGCATTCCATATATGTCGGAGATACTCAAGGGGACTGCGATGCTGCAAGGCTGGCCGGTATTCCTTTTGTATTTGCAGGATATGGGTTTGGAAAGGTGAAGGAAAACGATGCCCTGATAGAGAATATCTCGGAATTGAAGGATATTTTACTAACATAACTACAGCAGAATTGAAATAAAAACCGAACACAAAAGGAAGGGAGCTCACATAAGCTTCCTTCTATTTTTAGATTCTATTTGGTGGCAGCACCTCTGTCAATGATTTTATCCTTCAGCATCTCATTATATTCTGCAGTGGTTATATCACTGAAGGTTCTAAAGACAAAGCCCTGAGTTTTTAAATAGTCTATGATGGAGGGAAGTGCCTCAACGGTAGTTGTTTTACCCCCAGCATCATGCATAAGTATCACCGCAAAGTTCCTGTGTGACAACTGGGAAATGGTGCTGCTCCTGATTTTATCTGCCGGAACCTTGGCGGCTGAAGCATCTTCAGAGCTTACATTCCAGTCTACATAGTCAATCCCTTTACCGGCTAAGGTATCTCTGATATTTTTCATGGTATTGGAATTGGAAACCCTGTTGTCAGAACCTCCAGGAAACCTGATAAAACTTAAAGGTTCTATTCCTAAAATACTTTTAAGGACATCCCTTCCCCTGTTGAAATCCTCTGTACACCCTTCCAGGCTTTTATACATCGAGTAGTTATGGGAATAACTGTGATTAAGAATTGCCATTCCGCCTTCATATTCCGCCTTAACCATATCGGGATATCTTTCCGCGCAGCTGCCCAGCACGAAGAAGGAGGCCTTGACTCCATTATCATTAAGTATCTTTAATATCTTTTCAGTATTCGGTGAAGGGCCGTCATCGAAGGTAAGGAATACCTCCTTGGGAGACAAAGGTCTATCCTTGGGGGACGGTTCATTACTTTTCGACGGTTTAGGCCAATCTTTATAGTACCGCAGCATTTTATCCTTAAAGGACTGTAATTTGCTGTCTTCAATCTCTTCAGCGGTCTCAAGATAACCAGACTCTACAGATGCTGCTCCACTTTGATAAACAGCCTTCGTTTCATGAGAGCCTTTGGGAACTGCATGTCCAGAAATAAAGGTACACAAAACAATTAAAATAGCAAGAATACATATGTTGATTTTCAACCCTATCACCTACTCATAGGCGGTTAACTCTAAACACTGATAGATTTACTGGAGAAAATGTCAAATTCACTGAATTCTCAGGATGTAAAATTTCTTCAAATTTTTCGGCAATGAAATATCAACGCGTCAACGACTTTTGCCCTGCTGTCTAAAAGAAATTCTTCATCTCAGGTGATTAATACAATTATGGAGTTAACTGCCCGAAATTTCGCA
>JAUZPH010000004.1 GCA_030706065.1 Bacillota bacterium
AGCATGATGTTCATTATGCCTATACCTCCAACGAGAAGGGATATGGCAGCTATTCCTGCAAGCATTGAAGTCATGGTCTGAGTCGTAGAAGTAGCAGTGGTAAGCAGGCTTGTCTGGCTCATAACCCTGTAGTAGCTGCGGGTGGTTGATGTACTTGTTGTAGCAGTACTTATCTTATATTTCTTGTTTAAGAACAATGTCAGATAGGACGTAGCCATATCAACCTGGTCTTTGCTGGACGCTTCTACATAGAAAGTCGTAGGCTGTGCACTCTTAAGCAGTCTTTCACCGGTGGACAACGGAACGATGATTCTGTCATCATTGCTTCCGCTGCTTGAGGTACCCGATGATTGGAGAACTCCAACTATGGTGAACTCAACTCCATTTACATACATTGTCTGTCCTACTACATTGGTACTGCTGAAAAGAGTATCTGCAGTTTCTGTGCCTATTACAAGCACATTGTATCTGTTGTCGATATCTCTCTGCATTAGAAATCTGCCGGCAGCCACGGAAATCTTTCTTATCTCCGTATAATTCACTGTGGTTGCCTCCATGTTTGTTGTACTGGACTTGCTCCCTGCTTTTATGTTAACATTTCCTGTTACTACCGGAGCAATCTCCTTGATGCCCGGCTTGGTTTTCAAGTCTGCTATTTCCGAATCACTTATTGTTGCAACTCTCCTGTTCATTATGTTGACGGTTATAAGATTAGTTCCAAGGCTTTCTATCTGGTCGCTGATAGCCTTTGTACTTCCCTGTCCCATACCTACCAGTATTATAACAGAGGATATACCGATGATTATTCCCAGCATGGTCAGGAAGGAACGGACCTTGTTGCTCCACACGGAAGTCAATGCTACTCTAAAAAGCTTTGTAAATTTCATGCTCCCACCTCTTTTTCATTCAGAGTGTCAGAGGTGATTCTTCCGTCTCTTACAGTAACCATCCTCTTGGCATATGCTGCTATTTCCCTGTCATGGGTTATCATTATAATCGTATTGCCTTCCTTATTCAGTTCCGTCAGCATGTTCAATACCTCTTTACCGGTTTTGCTGTCAAGGGCTCCGGTGGGCTCGTCTGCAAGGATTATCTGCGGGTCACCTACCAGTGCCCTGGCTATGGCCACTCTCTGCATCTGGCCTCCGGAAAGCTCGGAAGGTCTATGCTTCAGGTGAGTCTCAAGTCCCACCTTCTTTATAGCTTCCAGAGCTCTTTCTTTCATCTCTTTATTGGAATAACCTGCATAAAGCATCGGTAGTTGAACATTTTCAAATATATTGAGTTTTGGCAGCAGATTATAATTCTGAAATATGAATCCGATCTTCTTGTTTCTTATCTCCGCCAGCTTATTGTCGCTGCACTTCGTGTTAAGTCCATCCAGTATATATTCGCCGGCAGTGGGCTTATCCAGGCAGCCTATGATATTCATAAGAGTAGACTTACCTGCTCCGGAGGGACCCACAATAGCTACATACTCCCCGCTGCAGATGGTCAGGTTCACGTTATCCAAGGCCTTCAGGATGTTGCTGCCCATTTTATATACTTTACTGATTTCAGTCATTTTGATAATTTCCTTTTGTATAGAAACCGGCATTTTCATCTTCACCTCATTTCTGTCCGATAATTAACTAATTTCCGGCAGGCCTCTGTCCACCACCACTATTTCTTTGGAAACCACCACCCTGATTTCCCATCATATTATATAAATTACGGTTATTATTGTTATTATTATTGGTTGAATTAACCTGAGGAAGTTCAACAATAAGCTTCTGTCCCTCTGTTATTCCACTTACGACTTCAATGTAGTCTGAACCTTCCAGCCCTGTTTGTATTGGAACCAGCCTGCCGTTTATACTGGGTGTGGCAGAAGTTGTCTGGTTACTTCTGGCAGTACCATTCTGAGTACCGTTTCCAAATCCACCTGCACTTCCATATCCGCTGGTATTTCTTCTGTTCTGCCCATTTCCACTGTTGTTTGTGTTTCCATTCCTGTTAGTGTTTCCGCTGCTGTTCTGTCCATTTCCCTGATTTGAGGTATTTCCCTGACCCTGTCCTGAGTTCTGTGTTCCCGATAGCTGAGTCTGTGCGGTAGTTTGTCCATCCGATGGCACCATTACGAATTTTCTGCCGTTGCTATCGATCATGGCTTCCACCGGTATAACAAGAACATTTTCCTTGCTGGCCACGGAAAGAGTTATGTTAGCATTCATGCCAAGTCTTATATTTTCCGGATTTTGAATTCCAATAACCACATCATAGGTAGTTATATTATTTGTACTTGTTCCTGTTGGAGATATATATTCCACAGCTCCATCAAAGATTTTACCCGTCAGTGCACCCAGGGTTATCTTTGCTTTCTGCCCAACCTGAACCTTCTGGATATCCAGTTCGTCAACGGATACCTTGACCTTTAAGGAGGCCGGATCAATAACCGTCAATATGCTCTTTCCCGATTGAACGGTATCACCATTGTTCAGGCTTTGCGCCACTACCAGTCCATCAAAGGGAGCTTTTACAGTGGCATTATTTTTTGCCTCAATGTTGCTTTCCAGCTTATCTTTGGCATCCTGCAGCGAAAGCTTGGCTATAGAAAGCTGATATCCCGCGGAAGCTTTCTTTTCATCGGTATCCGCCTTGTCAAGCTGATTTTGAGCGGTGTTAACCCCTATCTGCTGTCTTGTAACGTCATTTTGTGCCTGATCAATACTCTGCTGAAGCTGATCGTTGTTCACCGTAAATAAAGTCGAATCTTTTGTTACCTTGTCTCCAATCTTTACGGCAAGTCCGCTTATTGTCCCACTATTGGGGGCCGTAATATCCTTGCTTGTCCCAGCAAATACTGTCCCGGTACCTTGAATATTTACTTCGAGGTTTCTCCTGGTTGCAGTCATGGTGATGTATGCGGGGGCTGTAGAAGTGGTTTTGGTTCCCTTAAAATGCTGGTAACCATAATATCCCCCTACTCCAACCCCTGCAATAACAATACATGCAATTAAAATTTCAATGATTTTTCTTTTCACAGATACTCCTCCCCCTCAACGGTTTATATTATAGAAAGTCAAAGATATATTTTGCAAACTTATAAAGACAATTTTGCAAATATTCTAAGATGATAATGCTTCCTCAAAGTGTTAGTACAGTGTCAAACTTGTTAACTTTCTATTAACTTTTATCTGTTTACTACATTAATAGGTGCTCCCTTTAAAAAAGCTTCCAGATTTCCAGAAACTACATTCATAAGCCTCTCTCTTGACTCCTTCGGAGCCCAGGCTATGTGCGGTGTGATAAATATATTTCTGGCCCCCAGCAGAGGATTATCCGCTTTAACAGGCTCCTCCGACACAACATCCACCCCGGCAGCATACACCTTTCCTGAATTTAGTGCCTCCGCCAGGTCCTCTTCAACGATAAGAGGCCCCCTTGAGGTGTTGATTATAATAACCCCATCTTTCATTTTTGCTATTGTTTCTTTATTTATTATGCCTTTTGTAGCGTCAAAGAGTGGACAGTGCAGGCTTATTATGTCAGCCCGCTTATACAACTCCTCCAGGCTGGCATACTGCATCGTTTCACTTTCAAGGCTGACATTTTTTCTTGGGCTAAAGGCAAGAATCCTCATACCAAAGGCTTGAGCAATTCTGCCTACCGTCTGCCCTATTCTGCCATAACCTATTACCCCCATAACCTTTCCCTCCAGTTCCATCAAGGGCTGTTTCCAGAAGCAAAAGTCCGCACTTTTTGTCCATTCTCCGGACTTAACGGCTTCATTATGCAGGGCAACCTGCTGACAAACTTCCAATATATGAGCAAATACCATTTGAGCAACAGAAGCGGTACTATAGGCTGGTACGTTGGTAACGACTATATTTTGTCTTTTGGCTGCCTCCGTATCTACAACATTATAGCCTGTTGCAGTAACGCCAATATACTTAATATTGCATTTTGATAATATTTCTTCCGTTATCGGAGTTTTATTGGTAATGACAATCTCTGCATCTCCTATTCTTTCAATTATTTTATCTGCAGAAGTCCTATCATAGACCTCAACCTTACCAAACCTTTCAAGACCCTCCCAGGATAAATCTCCGGGGTTCAATGCATATCCATCCAGTACTACTATTCTCATAAATTTATCCACCTTTCAAAGCATATAGCTGCGGAAATTTATTTTTTAATTTATCGCCGGGGATGTAAAATTTCTTTTAAACCGTCGGATAAAAATCCGTGAAGATTGGATATTTTATCCGAAAAGTATGATGAAATTTTACATCCGAAAAAATCGGTGAAGATTCGATATTTTCTCAGACGAATGCTAAAGGTTTAAATTCCCGCATCTTTAAAACTTAGTTCATATATGTATTATATATCAATTCCTGCCTTAGGCAATCGTTAAAGCTATAATCCTCTGAATTCATAAATTCCCCGGCTCTTGAGCAAATTAATCATATACGGTACGGGAAACAGAAACAATAGGAGGTCTAATAATGCCTAATGGAGATTTGTCAAAAAAACTAACTTTGCCTACCTTGATATTGATGATATTTACATCAGTATTTGGATTTACCAATATACCCCGTTCCTTTTACCTTATGGGGTACTCTGCAATTCCCTGGTACATTCTGTCTGCATTAACCTTCTTTATCCCCTTTGCCTTTATGATGGCAGAATACGGATCCGCCTTTAAGAACGAGAAAGGAGGAATCTATTCCTGGATGTCTAGATCCGTCGGACCCAGGTATGCATTTATAGGGACCTTCATGTGGTATGCCTCCTACATTATTTGGATGGTCAACATCTCTTCCGTCATATGGATTCCACTGTCTAACGGCATATTTGGCAGGGATACTACCTCCACCTGGAGCCTCTTAGGCTTGAATTCCACCCAGACTCTTGGTCTTCTGGGCATATTGTGGATTCTTGCTGTTACATATATTGCTTCAAGAGGTCTAAGGCAGATAACCAAAATAACTTCTGTAGGCGGAACAGCTGTTGCGGTTCTCAATATTGTTCTGCTTGTGGGAGCTCTGCTGGTGTTTGCAGCCTCCGGAGGCAGTGTGGCAGAACCTATAACATCCGGAAGCTTTGTCAGTTCTCCGAACCCGGGATACTACTCCTTACTGTCTGTATTTTCCTTCTTGGTATTTGCCGTATTTGCCTATGGAGGAATTGAGGTTGCAGCGGGCCTTGTTGATGAAACAGAGCAT
The DNA here is from genome assembly GCA_030706065.1 of Bacillota bacterium. Classification (GTDB taxonomy): domain Bacteria; phylum Bacillota; class Clostridia; order Clostridiales; family Clostridiaceae; genus JAEZDX01. The sequence continues at coordinate 5,208 of JAUZPH010000004.1, forward strand.
CCTGAAAGGAATTATCCGAGAGGCATAACTATTGCAGCCGTCATAATTGCCGTCGGTTATTCCCTTGGTATATTCCTCTGTGGGATTTTTACAAACTGGTCCGGCACATTATCCGGAAAGGATGTACACATGGGAAATGTAGCATACGTACTGATGAAAAACCTTGGCTATCAAATCGGTGTAAGCTTTGGCCTGAGCGGGGCTGTTTCCATTACAGTTGGCGAATGGGTCGCACGGCTCGTGGGCTTATCCATGTTTCTGGCACTTACCGGTGCCTTCTTTACTCTTACTTATGCCCCACTGAAGCAGATAATCGAAGGAACTCCATCAGGGCTTTGGCCCGGAAGGTTCGGCGAGGTAAAAGACGGTATTCCTTCCTTCGGTATGTGGGTACAGTGCATCGTTGTCATCCTCTTTATTCTGCTTTTAACCTTCGGAGGAGAAGCAGCTGCTCAATTCTTCAACAAGCTCATACTTATGACAAATGTGGCTATGACGGTACCTTATTTGTTCATATCCGGGGCCTTTGCAGCCTTTAAGAAAAAGAACGACATTCAAAAGCCCTTTGAAATTTTTAAGAGCTATTCCTCGTCCCTGGCGGCCGCCGTCATTGTAACCTTAACCGTTGGCTTTGCCAATGTCTTTACAATAATTGAGCCTGCGACGAAGGGAGATTTATCTTCAACAATATGGATGCTGGTTGGTCCCATAATTTTCTCCATAGCAGCAGTAATAATGTACTCCTCCTACGAGAGAAAAAACAAGTAATAAAAAAGCTGTCTTATCTGATGACAACCTCCTTGTAAATTGGTAAAATTTATATAAAGGAGGTTTTACTTTGAAGAAATCAATATTACTCTTTTGCATTTTCATAAGTTTCAATTCACTACTGGTCCAGGGATGTAAAAGTACAAGAACTGCATCTGATTATGTGGTTTCATCAACTCCAGAACCCTTTCAAAATAACGATAAAGCAGAAAAGGCCGCTGACCCATCCAGCAAACCGGTTGAGAAAATTCCTGACACTTCAACGGAAAAACAGAATGAACCGGCTTTGGATGATACGAATAAAAACGGCTTTGGAAATACTATTGGAAACATCTCTGCGTATGGGATCGCCGCCAAAAGTGAAGGCTGGATTTATTATGCCAGGGCTTCCGGCGAGGCAGGAATTTATAAAATGAAGCCTGACGGAACAGAAAAATCCAAAATCTGCAGTGATGTAGCCTATTATATAAATATACAGCAGGGCTGGCTGTATTACAGAAACATCAACGACGAAGGAAGGATTTACAGGATAAAGCTTGATGGTTCCGAAAAACAAAAACTGAATGATGATAACTCCTTCTATGTAAATTTACGCGGTGACTGGCTGTATTATCAAAATGCCTCAAAGGGCAAGTACCTTTACAAGATGAAAACAGATGGTTCCGAAAGGATTCAATTAAACAGTCATTACACCTCTTACATAGCGGTGGTGGACGACTGGGTATTCTATCAAAACGAAACCAACGGAAATGTATTGTATAAGATTAAAACCGACGGCACCCAGGAAACCCGTGTCAACAATGATATTTCCGTAAAAATCATTGTTGATGACGGATGGGTTTACTATACAAACAAGTCCGATGGACAAAGGCCCTACAGGATTCAACCTGACGGTACCGGAAGGACAAAGCTCTGCAGTGATAGAACCTTTTTTCTGAATCTCGACGGCGACTGGCTCTACTGTGCCGATAATAAAAGCAAGAATTTTTATAAAATAAAAAAGGACGGTTCAGAAAAAACTCTTATAAACAATGACTCCTCCTGGAGGATGGACGAGTTCAATTTTGCAGGAGACTGGATATTCTACGAAGACTACTCAACGGAAGTTCCCAAATTAGGAATGATGAAAAAAGATGGAAGCAGCAGACAGATGATAGATTGAACAACAGCCCTTTGGATGAATAAAGCAATCCAAAGGGCTGCTCCATTTTCTTCACTAAACAAAAACAGCTAAAGAAGTATTCACTCTAACCTTCTTTAGCTCTATTCTTTATCTGTTATTTTCTCTTTTTCTCTACTATATACTTCTCCGCAGCCAGAGCAGCTATTGTTCCATCCGCCACTGCAGTGGTTATCTGCCTGAACTGTTTTTCCCTTACATCGCCGGCAGCATAAACACCCTTTATATTTGTCTGCATGTTTTCATCGGCAGGTATATACCCACCCTCAGTCAATTTTACATAGTCCTTGAATAAATCTGTTTTGGGTTCCGTTCCTATATATCCGAATACGCCATCCAATGCTATTTCTTTTTCCTCACCGGTTTTTGTATTCTTTATTATTGCCTTATTGACGAACATTTCGCCTTCAACATTAACAAGGTCCCAATTGTACATGATTTCTATCTTGGAGTTATTCTCCATTTCTTCCAGAGTGGCCTTCTCACCTTTAAAGTAATCAAACCTTCTGATCATTATTACCTTTGAAGCAAACTTTGTAAGGAACAATGCTTCCTCTAATGCAGAGTTTCCTCCGCCTACAACCCCCAGCACACTTCCTTCATATACTGCTCCATCGCATACCGCGCAGTAATGTACCCCTCTACTTGAGAACTTTGCCTCATTGGGAATAGGAAGCTTCTTTGGTGTTGCGCCAGTCGCAATTATAAGTGTTTTGGGCTTGTAAATATAGCTTTCCGTTTCGATTATCTTTTCTTCATCACTCAGCTTTACAGAAACTACTCTGTCAAACTCATCAATCTCAGCCCCAAGCTCTTTTGCCTGTTCACTCATTAAATCCGCCAGTGCTCCGCCCTCTACAGTCTTAAAGCCCGGATAATTCTCTATGGTGTAACTGGACCTAACCTGCCCTCCGACTATTTCGTTCTCCAGAAGCATCATCTTGAGTTTTGCCCTGGCAGCATAGATAGCTGCCGTAAGCCCAGCAGGGCCCCCACCTATTATCAACAAATCCAATTCTCTAACTTCCTTGCTCATGGATACTTCTCTCCTTACCTGTTTAAAGTCTACTTATTATCATATGTGCCTACTGGCCCAGTAATTCGTCAATCTTAGGCCTGTCAAAACCTACTACAATCTGCCCGTTAATGTCCAGAACCGGCACTCCTCTTTGTCCTGACTTTTCAATCATTTCCCTGGCAGCCTGCATATCCAGGGATACATTTACTTCCTTGTATTCTACCCCTTTCGAACTAAGGTACTGTTTTGCCTTTACACACCATGGGCATGTTGAACTTGTATATACTGTAACACTCATTTTAAAACCTCCTTATTTTCTTCATATATAAAATCAAATTGTAAAACTATCTGCAATTGCACCATTTGCTTTGGCTGCAGTCACTGCTGCAGCAGCTGACAATCCGGCAGCCGCACTTTGGGCACTGATGTATATCATTCTCCTGATTCGGCTCGTATACCTCACCGCATCCTGTGCAGCTATATACGCAATTCTTGGGTATATAATTCCCTCCGGTAATCCTGATGCCCTTTCCCTGGGTCAATGCAGCAGCAACCTTTTTTCTCGCGCTGTCGATAATATTTTGAAAGGTTTGTCTTGATACTTCCATCTTCTCGGCACATTCCTCCTGGCTGAGCTCCTGTATATCCTTAAGCCTCATCGCCTCAAGTTCTTCAACCTTCAGTTCAATACTCTCTTCACCACAGTCCCGCTTACCGAAAGGTACAAAATAGCATTCCTCCGGAAAACATTCAACCTTTCTGAATTTAGTTGGCCTCGGCATCTCCCCTCCTCCTTCAGTAATTCTATTAATAATTATTATTTAACAATGGTAATTGTCATTTGCTAATTACATTATATTCCGTTTGATTGTTTTTGTCAAATGCCAATTATATTTTTTATTTCTTTCCATATATATTATTCTTCATAATCAATTTATTATTGATGCGGAAATTTATTTCTTAAATTATCACCTAGTATGTAAAATTTCTTATGAATGAACAACAATAAAAATCCGTGAAGATTGGATATTTTATTGTTGGGATATACGATGAAATTTTACATACGGAAAAATCGGTGAAGATTCGATATTTTCTCAGTCAAATACTAAAGATCCAAATTTCCGCATCTGTAGTCATCGCTGTTTAAAGGTACCATATTGTTTCAAATATCTTATATAGGGCTGACCCTTCCAAGTATTAAATACTTTTCCTCTGGTAAAAATATTATAGTCAGGAGGTGATCACATGGGCAATAACAACCTAGCACCACATGAAGCTGTTGAATTGCACGAATTCCTTGATATGGAGATACTGGGAATAAAAAGGATAAATTCTAGTATGGAGATGGTGAAAGATCCGGAATTAAAAAACTTCATGCAGGATTCCATAAACTCCAAGAAGGCTGCACTTAAAGCCATTAGTATGCAGATAGAAGCACAAAATAACATGCAGAACGGAGGTCAACAAAATGGCTGATGATTCTAACAGCAAAAACAACAACGAAAATTCTACTGAAAATAATAGCAATTCACAAGACACATCCAATAATGATAATAGCTGTAATGATGATAAAAAAAATAATGGCGGGCAAGGCAACTCTTCTTCAGAGAACAAGTCAGGTAATAATTCAGGAAACAGCAATAGCAGCGGCAGTAAAAGCAATAACAGTGAACAAAACGAATCCTCTTCGGAAAATAAGTGCAGTAATAATTCTCAGGGCAGCAGCGGCAATGATAGCGGTAATAGCAACAGCGGGCAAAACAACTCCTCTTCGGAGAAAAAATGCAGTAATAATTCGCAGAGCAGCAGCGGCGGTGACAGCGGTAATAACAACAGCGGGCAAAACAACTCCTCTTCCGGAAATAATTGTAGCAATAATTCACAAAATAGCAGCAGCAATAACAATAATCATAACAGTCAACAAAACAACTCTTCTTCGGAGAACAAGTGCAGTAATAATTCGCAGGGCGGCAGCAGCAGTCAAAGTAAGTCCTCTTCAGAAAGTAAGTGCAGTAATAATTCACAAAGCGATAACGACAATAGCAGCAGCAACAATAATCAAAGCAAGTCATCTTCAGAAAGCAAGTGTGTCTGTGAAATAAAAGAGAACAATGAATGTAATAATAACAACCAAAAGAATTCTGACAGTAATAAGAATCACTTAAAGGATAAGGATATAGCCATGGATATGCTTGCAAGCTCCAAGGCAACAGTAACTGCTCTTGCTAATGTACTTACAGAGGCTACCAGCCCTCAGCTAAGGGAAACTCTGAGAAATGAACTGACCTCCTGTATAAATGCACACTACAGGCTGTCGGATATAGCAATGGCCAAGGGATGGTATAATGCCTACGCCGAACCGCAGCAACAGCTTCAGCAGGAGGTATGTGAAATTCAGCAGATGACCCAGTAGTATAACCTTATAGTTCGAGAATGATTAATTAATAAAGTTTCAGTGGATTTCATTAATCGGAGGTGAACAATATGCCGCAGAATAATACTTTGGCGCCCCATGAAATGCTGGAATTAAGAGAACTACTGAGCAATGAAGTTCTTGGAATGAAAAAACTTCAGGTAAGTATGTCGATAGTTAAGGACGAAGAACTTAAAGCATATATGCAAAAGTCTATGGATACGAAGAAAAACAATATATGCAGTATCCAGGACTTCATTGCAAGTAATCCCATGTAAGATAGAGGAGGTTTTATTATGTCCATTTTAAACTCATTACTGGGACTTGATGATACAAGCTTGGGGGAAAAAGATCTTGCCTTTGATATGCTGAAGGATTCCAAGTTTGGTGTCACTTCCCTGTCTACTGCCGCCGTTGAAACAGTAAACCCTGAATTGAGATCACTGCTCAGATGTCAACTGGATAACGCAGTAAAGGAACACTTCCAGCTATCGGATATATTGATTAAAAAAGGTTGGTATCCTGCCTTTGACACCCCTCAGGATCAGCTGAAGAAAGAAGAACAGATGTCACAGAATATGAATAGCGAGCAGTAAAACATGGTCCGAAAAGCATCACTGCCCAAACAAAAATACTAGGGCTTACTTGCATAGCTGCGGAAATTTATATCTGAATTTATCGCCTACGGAAAATCGGTGAAGATTCGATATTTTCTCCGGCGAAAACTAAAGGTTTAAATTTCCTCATCTGAGCAAACCCTAGTATTTTTATGAATTATTTATTAAACCTGCTTCTATAGCCGCACCTTCGACACAACTCCTCTTTCAGTTCTCTTCTGGAAAACCCCTCCAATATATTCTTTGCCCTCGTTCCCTCGATTATCTTGGAAAAGGTATCATTATGAATGTTACCAAGATTAATAACTCCCTCTCCATCAAGACAGCAGGGAACCACAGTACCATCTACCAGAATGGCAATCTGGTCCTTGAGGCCATGACAGGAACCACGGTCACCTTCATACTCCTGCTCCAAGCCCGGCCATTTGAATTCATAATCCTGATTTAGAAATACTCTTTCGCAGAGTTTCACTCCACGGCTCTTTGTAATCTGGTCCTCAATCCGGTATGGCAAACCAAAGAAGCTTTCAATCCTGCCAAGTATATGACGGTTCTTCTGCCTTTCTGAGTTTGTTATATTGCTTTGATCCAAATTCCACAGTCTGAAAGCCGTGATAATCTCGGTTTTTTCAGAGGCTTCTTTTGAAAACCGAAGTATATTATCAAGGTATACGTCCATATCCATATTCCCTTCATTGGCATCAAAGCTGTGAAGGGAAATATTGACCTGTCTCAAAGCGGGCTTTGTAATTAACTTATCTTTAGCTCTTCCGATCAGGGTACCATTGGTAGTGATATTTGCCTGTAATCCTTTTTCAGCACACAAATCCAACAGTATATCTATTTGAGGATGAAGAAGGGGCTCACCTTTCACATGAAAATAAACATAATCGGTAAAAGGCTGCACCATATCCAATATATCTGAAAATTCCTCCACCTTCATAAACTTCGGCGCCCTTTTTGTCTGTGGGCAAAAGCTGCAGGAGAGGTTGCAGGCGCTGGTTATTTCTACGTACACTTTCTTAAATCTCTTCACTGGTTTTTCTCCTATTATACGAATTTAAATTCTGCGGTTATTCTTTTATTCTTTCCCTGCCCTTCTCGGTAGCGGCAGTTTTCCTTGTCATGGTCTTTATGCTGTCCACAGGTCTGAACCTCATGGCTGACCAATCCTCATCAATTGCTACCTGGCTTACAGGCTCAAAGTCATAGGGAGAAAATAGTTCCCAGCTCTTATTTCTTGTTATATCCGACTTATATTTCTTAGAGGTGCCTTTGGGATAACAGAGCCATATGTGCCCGTCTTCCTCCAGTACTTTTAACACTTCTTCAACATATTTCTGCGCCTCAAACATCTCCGCAGCAAATACCTGAATAAACTTGTACCTGCCCTTTATCTCTGTATGTAATTCAGCTTCAACATCATTCATTACAGGTTGATACTCCGCCGGAGCATTGAGAATGAGTATGGGGTTTTGATCCTTTAAACCCAGCTTCTTTAGTATGGCATTCATTTTTATCATCCCTTCAATCTTTTATATTCTACTATATTACAACAATGGGGGTTCTAGTTCAAATGTTCAGCATGGATACCGCCCAAGCTCCTTCAGTAGTTCCTCCACATTGATTTTACTCATTGCAATGTATTTGTCCGCACCACCGTAGTATATATACAATTCTTTATTATATACATATGCACCACAAGGGAAAACTACATTGCCTACATCGCCGGATATTTCATATTCCTCCTGAGGCTCCAGAATGGGATAGGGCAGTCTGCAGAGGACCTTGGAAGGATTATTCAAATCCAGCAGGGCTGCACCGACTCTATAGATATTATTATTATCGACCCCATGATATATAAGCAGCCAGCCTTCCACAGTCTTTACAGGCGGCAGGCTGCCGCCGATTTTCTTCTGCTCCCATTGATACTTCCTCTTCATCAGCCTCCGGGTTTCAAACTTATTCTCATAACCCTTCCAGCTCTTTTCGGAAAGCAGTTCTTCCATACTGTCAAAATACTCAAGCTGTATATTTGGTTCTATGCGGTGGAAGAACGCAATTTTCCCGCCTACCCGCTCGGGTATAATAAAGGCGTCCTTGTCAAAAGTGAAGCAGTGTTTGATGACCCCCAGCTTCTCATAAGCTTTAAAGTCTTTGGTCTTCGCCGCCGCAACCCTTGCTTTCTTTCCGTCATAAGCAGTGTAAAACACATAAAAGGCACCCTCAAATTCCACAATTCTCGGGTCCTCACACCCCATCTTCTCTTCCGGAAATGTCGGGTATATTACCGGTATACCGGAATCCGATTGGACTATACCGTTAACATCCAGCCTGGCATAGCCAATACGGGAGACATAATTCGCCTTATCATGTATATCACCGTCGGAGGCTCTATAAAGCATATGAACCACGCCGTCTTTAAGAATTACTCCAGGATTGAATCTTGCAAATTCCCCCAATTGGCCTTTTGACGGCCCCATCACTAATCCTTTTCTCTCTAACCTAATCATAATTTATTTTACTCCTTGAAAATTTTTTCTTCTCACTTTGATATTATTAACTTTCGAGTAAAATATTCATGTCTATATAGATGTGTGAGTTTATATTTTAATTTATCACCAGGGATGTAAAATTTCTTCTGAATCGAATATTATTTGTTGAAATTTTACATCCGGAAAAATCGTTGAAGATTCGATATTTTCTTCGGTGAATTTGTTAAGGTTTAAACTCACACATCATTATTATTCTTCATTCCATTTCGGATTACTGCTCATCCATCGTTCCCTTAGAACAAAAGCCGCTGCCTTAGGCTGTCTCTGTCTTGTAAAGACACCTTTCCTGTTCCCGATTACTCGGGTTATTCCCTGTTTTGTTGCAAAGTCCGCGAAATTCCAAACATGCTCACCTATTACAAACTCCAGGCTGTCCAGTACTTTATGATGCCTTTTCAGGTATTCAACCTGGAACTCCTCCGAGAAGCTCACCGCCGGCAGTTGATGGAAGCCTGCAACAGTATCGGCACCAAATTCGGAGAATATTATAGGCTTGTTATATTTTTTATACCAGCCCTTCAGCTCATGTTCCAACAGCTTTTCAATCAGTTCCAGGCGTCCGTGCTCCTGATACCAGCCGTAATATCTGTTAACACATATTACATCCACCAGGCCGCCTGCTTTATCAGACTCGGGCAAAGGTGTCATAACTATTGTGACAGGCCTGGTAGGGTCAAGCCTCCTCGTCTTTTCTACAACGTTGGTAAAATAGGGCACTGAAGCCTCTTCATTGGTTGCTGCTTCGTTTGCAATACTCCACATAACAACACATGGGTGATTCTTATCCCTTGCAATCATTTCTTTCATTGCCTGGAGATGATGTTCGAGAGTTTTTTCATTAACCCTGTCTTCCCTGAATACTGCTTTTGATTCATCAAAGAAGCACATTCCCACTGCAGGAACCTCATCTATAATCACCATACCCTCACGGTCCGCCAACCTCATAACTTCTTCCGAATACGGATAATGGGATGTACGGAAGGAATTTGCCCCGATCCACCTGAGGAGGTTAAAATCCCTTATGTTCAGTACCTCATCCAGGCCCTTTCCCCTTATATCTGAATCTTCATGCTTCCCAAAGCCCTTGAAGTAGAAGGGTTTTCCGTTAATCAGAAATTTGTTTCCCTCTACCTTGATTGTACGGATGCCCACCGGCAGCTCATAGCTGTCTTCAATATTTCCCTGGGAATCCAGAGTCTCTGCAATTAATCTGTATAAATATCCCTTTCCCGGCTGCCAAAGACTTGGATGCTGAACGTCAAGCCTGCCCGAAGTTCCTGCACTCTCCGCTGCTAAATTTCCGTCAGCATCAAGCAGTCTTATCCTTATGTCTCTTATTCCTCCCTGCATGGAAACATTGTAATCCACAATGCCTGTTTCCCCATCAATTTCTGTTACTACAGTGATGTCAGCGATGTATATCTTGGGCGTTACATACAGCCTTACTGGCCTGTGTATGCCGGAATAATTATAAAAGTCAAAAAAAGTCTCCTGAGTTCTATATCCCCTGGGATATTCATCCCCTTCATAAGTTTTTATCTCGCCGGATGGAATACATGACCAGTCCAAAACGTTGTTTACTGCAATGGTTACCCGGTTCTCCCCGCCAATCTGAACCATATCGGTGATTTCAGCCTCAAAGGGAAGGTATCCTCCCTTGTGCCTTGCAGCCTCACAGCCGTTTACCCAAAGGACGGCATGGTGAGAGGCGCTTCCAACCCTTAGAACTATTCTTTTATCCTTCCAGGCTGCCGGTATATAGAAGTTTCTTTCATACCACACATCACCAATATGATCTCTAATAGCTTCCTCCACTGTAATATCGTTATAGCTGGCAGGTACCGGCATGATGATTGTGTCCAGAAGCCTGCTTTTATACCATTCCTCTTCCCTGCCTTTGTTGTCATAATCTGCCTTGAAGTCCCATAAACCTGATAAATCCTTTACTTCTCTTATTCCGTTCTCTATTGGATAGAGCATATTTTCGTCCCCTTTCACACTAGCAGCAGATACTTAATTAAAGTTTATCTTAAAGGTTTTTATTTCATACGGCTTTATCTCGAAGCTAAAGTTGTCCTTCTGGGGCTTCAGCACTGAAATCTCATTTTCCATCAGGTCGCATTCAGCTGCCTTTCCAATGGTTTTGAAGGCTTTTACCTGTACCTTTGTTCTTCTGTTCTGATACTCGTATAATCTGATAATTATGTCTTCACTGTCCTCTGCCTTTTTAACAACCTCGATAATCACATTATCCTTATCCACTTTAAACATTGATAATAAATTTGGCAGTGTGCCTTCATGAGGCCCTTCAACCTTCACAGTGAGCGGGCTGTTAAGCTTGTAGGCAGCCTGTGCCACTTTTCCTTCTTTCCAATCACCGCTGTGAGGATACAGTGAGTATATAAATTTATGTTTCTCCCGGTCCGCATCAATATTGGGGTTTACTGCAGATTTCAGCAGGGTAAGCCTCATTACGGAATCCTTTATGTCATGGCCGTATTTGCAGTCGTTGAGCAGTGCCGTGCCATAACCCTCTTCGGATATATCCGCCCACTTGTGGGCACACACCTCAAATCTGGCATAGTCCCAGCTTGTATTCCAATGAGTGGGCCTTTCAACATTTCCATATTGAATCTCATAAGTAGCCTTGTCTGCATGAACATCTACAGGGAAAGCCGCCTTCAGCAGTATCTGCCTCTCCTTCCAGTCAATATCCGTTTCAAAATCAATTCTCGGCATATCATTGTATATATGAAGCTTTTGAACTATAGTTGAATTAAGGAATTTCTTCCTTATCTTCAGTGTCGACCTTACCGGCCCTTCTTCAACAACTTCAATACTTTCAACCTCATTTACTTCCCACTGCTTCTCCTGATAATATATATTTATATCCCAGGCATCATAATTATGGGCCTTATCCTCAAAAGCCTGAATTACATTGCCTCTCTGTCCATCCTTAAGTATCTCCCTTTCATTCAACTTATCGTAAATGGATGTCAGGTTGGCACAGTTATCCAGCTCTATTTTAAAGAACCGGCTCTCCATTTCCCCGGCATTTACTTTTGATAATCCTCCTGAGCCATACTCCTCATCAGAATTTCTGATGGTAAAACTTTTATAGCCTTTGGCAGGGATACCCTTTGCAAAAAATATTACCTTGTTGTCCTCGACTTTCTGGGAAGGCAAAAGTATTTGTCCGTCATAAACAGTTATATTTTCCCATCCCTCCGGTATCTGAAATTCTGCTATATCATCTCTTTCAAAGCTTAGCTGATTGAATACAACCACCGAAGTTTCTTCCAGGCGTATTTCTGAAGCAATTCCTGCGGCAGCGGAATCAACAACTTCCCTGGCAATGCTGTTGATTCGTTCATACTGCTCTCTGGAATCATCATATACTTCCTTTATGGAGGAGCCGGGGATAATATCATGGAATTGGTTTAAAAGTGTTGTTTCCCAGCACTCTATTAATTTCTCCGCTGGATAGTCCTTTCCTGAAACCTCGCTGTTCAAAACCGAAAGCATCTCCGCTTCCTGGTTCAGAAACTCAGTCTTTCTGTTAAACCTCTTGTTTCTTGCCATGGAAGTATAAGTCCCTCTGTGATACTCCAAGTAAAGCTCACCAACCCATTTCGGAAGTTTTTTGTTACCCTCAAGCTTTTTATTTAATTTTTCAAAGTAGTCCAGTGCCTTACCCATCTTAATCTTCGGAGCACCGGGTATGCCCCTGGAAAATCTTCTGGCTGCCTCCAGCATCTCTTTCGTTGCTCCGCCTCCGCCGTCACCGTATCCAAAGCAGTTAAGAACCTCATCATTTATATCCTTCTGCTGATATCTCTGCCAGCAGCCCATAACCTGAGAGGCATTTATGCTGCCGTTATAGGTAGTATTGGTACTTGGTCTTCCATCCTTACTGTAATCCGTTGTGGATATGAAGTGGGTCAACACCTCTGTCCCGTCTATCCCTCTCCACATAAAGGTGTCATAAGGCATCCTGTTATATTCGTTCCAGCTAATCTTTGTGGTCATAAAGTAATTGACGCCGCTTTTCTTCATTATCTGAGGCAGAGCTGCACTGTATCCGAACACGTCGGGCAGCCAAAGCAGCTTGCTGTCCACACCAAATTCCTCTTTAAAAAATCTCTTGCCATACATTATCTGCCTCACCAGTGACTCCCCGGAGGTCAGGTTGCAGTCCGCCTCCAGCCACATGGCCCCTTCCGGCTCCCATCGGCCCTCTCTTACCATCTTTTTTATCTCTTCATAAATTTCCGGATGGTCTTCCTTAATAAACTTATAGAGCTGAGGCTGGCTTGACATAAATATGTATTCAGGATACTGCTTCATCAGACTCAAAACTGTAGAAAAGCTTCTTGCAGCCTTTTCCCTTGTCTGGGCCAGTGTCCACAGCCAAGCCACATCTATATGGGTATGGCCGACGCAGATCTCTGTAACGTCGCTGCCTCCGCAGAACCTGCCATAGAACTCTCTCTCCAAATATTCCGCGGTTTCATTCACTGAAGAGTAAAAGCTTTGTGAACCCGGTATTCTGAGGTCAATCATATTCACAGCATGAGTAATGTACTTTAATATATCCAGTCTTCTTTTATCGTCATCAGGCAGTAATTCGGCAATCTCCAGCGGTACCTTTGTGTCATAGTAGAGCTTTTCAACTTCCTTTTCCAATACTGCTATCGACGAATTGAGCTCCAAAAGGCTTTCCTGCATTCCTGCATATGCATAAAGAGCAATCTCATACTCTTCACCGGCTCTGGCATTTTCGCTCAGTATGAGCCGCCTGTGATTCACATCAAAGCCCTGGGATATGACATCGTTTACGTAGACTAGAAACTGAGGGTTAATGGCATCCCACTGTCCTTCCCTTCCGGTTGCAACCTCATAGACTACTGTTTTACCTTCAAAGGCCTGTGGTATCCGCACTCTTGTCTTAAACCAGAAATGTCTGTCCCTGCCTCCCCATCGTTCACCCTTTTTAAAGGGTTCCCAAGTCTCGCTGCTTTCCTTCAAAAGTATATAATCACCATAACTGCAGGACTTCACCCTGTAGGTATCTATATCTATTCTATTTGAATATATGTAACCTTCCAGTTCCGATAATATCCTTTTAACCCTTTCCACGGTAAAATACATAACCTTCCTCCTTTTGTCTTCCATTCAAATACAGATTTTCATTTCCGCTGATTGCTAAAGTAGTTCCATTCTTCTCTTCAATAACCGATAAAGTGCTACGGATGTCATTGAACAGGCAAGTGCGCATACCCCTATAAATGCGTAGCCAGCCTTGAAGCCTATCAGTGTGGCCTCCTTTGCTCCATGGCTGCCTGTAAAGAGGCCTTGAATCATATCTATTATTATCCCTACAAGGAAGTTTCCTATTACACTGCCTATTCCCATGAGAGTTACGGTAAAGCTTATAGCAGTATCCGTATCCCTTGGGTACCGTTTAGACAGAAGGGCCATAACTGTCGGATATATAGGCGCTATTCCTGCACCGGCCAAAGCAAATAAGAAAGCCCCTTTCTCTCCTATGACAATACCGGCAATGGTCAAGACTCCCGCAAAGCCTGAGAATATTATTAGGGACCTTGTAAAGCCAATTTTGTCTGTGAGTGGGCCAAGCAGCAGCCTTGCAAGCATAAAGGTGAAGAAGAAGCCTGAAAGCATTGCCGATGCCCTTTCCATATCCCATTTATAGGCCTGTTCAAGGAAGTTTACCAGCCATCCTCCAACGGACAATTCTGCAGTGACACCTAAAGAGAGGATCAAAACTATCAGCCATGCAGCAGAATCCTTTGAATACTGTCTCACGGATAATTTTTCCTCATGCTTTGCCCCGTCGCCGGGGAACTTTGACACAACGGCGATAATCAGTGGAATAAGAACCGACGACAGCATTATAAGATACATAGGCTGCCAGCCGAGCATCCTGCCGGATACCGTAAGGCTCATAAGTCCCGTAGCAAAAATCGGTGCAACAGTAGATGCAAGTCCATAGAAGAAGTGAGACAGATTCATCATCCATCCCGTATTCTTTGTAAACACTCTGGCTGCTAATATACCGAGGGTAATCTCCAGTATTCCGTTTCCTACATACATAAGGAAATATGCTGCAGACAAGGTGGAATAACTTATGGATAAATATATAAATATTCCTCCCAGAAACATTGTCACAAAGGCAATAATATTTGCCGCCCTTAACCCAATTCTCTTGACCAATATCCCGGTAAAGCTGCAGGCCAGAAGGTATCCCAAAGCATTCAGCGCAAGCAGCAGTCCAATCTGCATTTCATTCAGTCCAAAATCTCCCTGCATTCTAGGAATAGCCGGACCTTTTATATTTTCTGAAAATCCAAAGACCAGATATCCTATAAAAACTACTGCTATGAGCAGTTTAAAATTCCATCTGCTTGAGGGATTGCTGCCTTTTTCCATAATTTCTCCTCCAAATTTTCTCATTCAAAATCAATTATACCATGAATTACCTATAATAAAAAACATGCAGGAAGATATCTTCTTTTCAAGATAAGAAGATATCTTCCTGCCAGATTAATTGGTAAAAAGCCTGTTACCTCACAGAGAACTTATAAATCGTTGTATGCTTATATTCCTCTCCGGCTCTCAGTATTGGGGAAGAGAAATGCTTATGCTTTATGGAATTTGGGAAGAATTGTGTTTCCAGGCACAGTGCACTTCTTTTCCCGTAGGCTGCACCGCCCTTTCCGACCGGTCTGCCGTTCAGGAAGTTTGCAGTATAAAGCTGTACACCGGGTTTGGTCGTATAAACTTCCATAACCCTTCCGCTCTTTTCATCATACACTTCAGCAGCTTTTTCCGGTGCCTTGCCGCTTACATTCAAAATCCAGTTATGATCGTAACCGCCGCCATACCTTAACTGATCGTAATCTGCATTTATATCCTGGCCGATAGCCTTCATGCTGGTGAAGTCCATTGGTGTACCTTTCACATCTCTTATTTCTCCGGTTGGGATGGATTCTTTGTTGGCTGCAGTAATTTTATCTGAATTAATCATGAGCTTATGGTTTAAAACTGTCCCGGAATTATGGCCGGCCAGGTTAAAGTAAGAATGATTTGTAAGATTGATTACCGTGTCCTTATCTGAAACAGCAAAATAATCGATCTTTAGAGCATTATCCTCAGTGAGTGTATATGTAACCTTAACGTCAAGGTTTCCCGGGTAACCTTCCTCTCCATCCTTGCTCAAGTATGTAAGTTCAAGGCACTGCAGACCTTCCTTCTCTACAATTTCAGCCTGCCAAACAACCTTGTCAAAGCCTTTTATTCCACCGTGAAGAGTGTTTTCGCCGTCATTCTTTGCAAGCTTGTATTCAACTCCGTTAAGTTCGAATCTTGCATCCTCTATTCTGTTTCCAAACCTTCCAATAATTGCACCAAAGAACTTATCATTTTTCAAATATCCTTCCAGATTGTCGACTCCCAGTACAACATCTTCGAATTTGCCGTCTCTATCCGGTACTTTGAGAGAAACAACAATACCTCCATAGTTTATTATTTCAGCTGTACTTCCTTTGGAATTGGAAAGTGTAAAAGTGTCTACTCTTTCACCCTCTGGGGTATAACCGTATAATTTTTTGTCAATAGTCATAATAATCTCTCCTTTACTTTTAGGTTACAGATATCCTTACCTGGAACTTCATCTTAAGAAAACTAAAGCTTCCTTTTGACGTAAAGATCTAAATTTACAGCAGAAGCAGGATATCTATTCAAAATTTGTACTCACATATCAGTTTAATATTATGATTTATATTCTGCAATAATAATATAAAAAAATAAAGCGGACTCTTTTTCGTCCGCTGAAAGCCATCTTATATTAATTTATTCATATTGAGCCTTTAGCTTTTTCATATACTCGAGGCTCCTTTCAAGCCCTCCCGGGCGGTTCCTCCTGAGCCAGAGCCTGCTGTGGTTCTCCATTATGCTTTCAATATCAGCCAGTAATTCCTTCCTTAGTTTTTCTCTTTCTTCGCTGCTGCTTCCTGCATATCTGATTCTCTTTAATCCGTGGAGCACATAGCGTGTTCCGTTCCTGTATTCGTCAAGTATCAATTCTGCATCCTCACAATCCATCTGTACAATGTTGATCCGGCCCAATAAATCCAGAAGGTACTGTTCCATATCTGCATAATTATCATGAATGGCTAATCTCTCTGTTGTAAGTTCCTCCGGATTCGAGTTCAGGATATCGAAGATCCCGGTACCGTTTGACCTCATTTTTTTCTCGAATAAATAGTAATTCCCCAGTTTAAAGGCCAGTTCCGCCATCAACCCACTCTTATCCTTATAAACGAATCTGTTGAGATAGGAAGAAAAATCAATATCTTTATTCTCCTTGACGCCCCAGCTTATGGCCGCTCCAAAGCTGAAGGATGGATAACTGACAGGCAGATACTGTATATGCCCCATGTCTCCCCAATCGGTATTCAAAAAGCCTATGGCTCCATTGCTAATGCCATTCTCTGCAGCGTTAAGCAGATTCATTACCATATTATCAGTTCGTCCAAGTATGGAACACCAGGAACTCGTACCTGGACAAACATAGAAGTCTATTCCGGCATTCCTGTATTTTTTGCAATTGTCCTTAAAGGGATGGTCGGCTTCATAACCCCATTCAAGAGCAATGATATTGCTGGGAAGCTCAGCTATCAATTCCGGATGCTTAATGATTATATCCCCCCAGAACATCATCCTTCTCCCAAGGGTATTTACTTCATTATATATTTTCAAGAGATATTCCAGGTATACCCTGCCCTCTCCTAAACTTTTCACGGCAGCTTTACTTTTTCCATGTCCCAACTCAAAGGGCTCGTCAAGGCCAACATTAAAATATTCCGAAGTAAAATTAGGTACAAGGTCCCTGTACAATGATTTTACAAGTCTTATGGAATCTTCATCAAGTGGGTTCAGAGTGGTGTTCCTGGTTAATGTACCCCAGGGTGTCAGGCAGCCTTCTGGACATTCAGCCAGATGGGCGAATTCTTCTCTTTCCAGCCACGGGGCCATATGACCAAAACTGTTCTGATTGGGAACCAGGTCAATATTTCTCTCCCGGCAGAAGAAATCAAGTCTTATCATCTCCTCCGGCGTTATTGGAGTACCATTCTTCCACACCTCAGGATATGAGGGATAGGCAAAGGAAAAGCCTTCTATATACAACTGCAGTTCATTCAATTTAATGTCAGCCATAAAATCTATGAAGTTATACAGTGTTTCCATGGAAGGGATTTTGTCCCTGCTTATGTCAAGCATTATCCCTCTTCTCTTAAAATCCGGCGCATCCTCGATAATCAAACAGGGCAATATTGCACCGAACTGTACAATAAGCTGTTTCAATGTACTTACGGCATATAGTGCTCCTTCACCCATATTATATTCAATTTTTATTCCGTGTTTGGTAACCAGTAGATTATACCCTTGTTCCGGAAGTGACGTGTTCTTTAGGAAAACAATTTGTGCATTTTTTTCATCAGTGATCTCTACCCCAATTTTAAGAATTTGAGTTATTACACCTTCCAATCTTTCAACCGGAAATTGTATGTCTGCACCGTTGAAGACGGAAATTGAAATGTGGGCTTCATCCTTCATGGACATAAATCCATCCTGTAATATCAACAGCTTGGGAAATGGAAGAAGTATTGGCTTTTTTTCAATCATGAGATAGACCTCCGAATTTCTTTGTAGTTCTGTCCTTCTACTTTTCACTATATCACAGCATAGTATATTATCCAATATAGTCCAGCTGCCCTTCTGAAATTGTACTAATCCAATAATAAGAATAAAGGAATAAACCGGTGCAGGAGCTTGTCCCTGCACCGGTTTATATGGAGGCTGTCTATAATTATCGCTTATTTTGTCCCAGTCGGTATGTTAAATATAGTACCTCCATTTCCTCCTATGGCACTTGGCATTACACCGTTCCATTTGTCGATAGCTTTTGCTTGATTTTCAAGCTCTCTCAACTTTATGGTATCCTGAATTGTGGATGCCTGGATGTTTACCGCCTCTGCATCTGCTTTAGCCTTCTCAAGTACCCTTTGGTTCTCATTTCTCTGTGTCTCAAGAGCCTTGGCAGATTTGAAGTTCTCGTCTATAGCCTGCTGTATTTGCGGGTTATCATACACAAAGTCACCGCTTAAGCCTATTACTGTGATTGTAATTCCACGGTCCTTGAAGTACGGAGTTACATCCTCCCTTAATTCCTTCATCACATCCTCCTTATGGAGGAGCAGGTCAGCCAGGGCGTATTTAGAACACTGCTCAACAAAGTCACTCTGGATTCTCTGGCGTATTTCAGTATCCAAAATCTGTTCAAGACTGCTGTTGTTGTACCTGTAAAGGAACTTGGCAGCATCAGCTTCATCAATTTGAGCAGTTACATTGAAGGTTGCAGTAAAGGCAATAGATTCTTTGGTCTCAGCCTTTATGCCTTCATTTTTCTGGCTTGTTCCTGTGTCTTTGTTGGTTGTCCATTCACGACTCACAGGCTTCCTTTCAACGACAATCACCTGCACTGCAGGAACATATTCGCCGTTTTCTATGAAGAACAGAGTATTCCTGCCCGTTTTAACCCACTTGTGTGGGATTTCCACTCTCTTTGTTGGCACCTTGGCTTCCTGCAAAAATTCTTCACTCATAAATTTCCCTTGTTCAGAGGTCTTTCCGTCCAAAGGTATAACAAAGGCAGTCTGGCTGGCCTCTATAGTTTTAAATTCCGGCTTGTCATACTGCCTGCAGCCTGCCAGTGCCGCTGCCAAACCTAATGACACCAATAACAGTACAACTTTTTTCTTACTCATTTCTATTTTCCCCCCTGATGGCTTTCATCCTTACCAAAGCCATTTTAATTTCCTTTCTTAAAATAAATAGTGTCAGTAGTGTTAATGGTACCCAACCATACTGCCACAGCTGCCTGTAGGCATTTACTGCAATAACCGAATCTGCACTATCCTCCACTAATTTCTTGGCTACTGGTGTTATTGCAACTGGGTAGAACATGTTATACAGGTATCTATATATGCACCATAACAGTGCAGTAATAAATACCTTGGATAAGCTTCTCTTCATCAACATTTCACCTCTCATACTTATACAACAAATTATCAATCACTTTATATAGTATTATATAACCCTTTATAAGTTATATCAAACCCCAGTTCTTTGTGTATTCTGTTGTAATATCTGTAAAACCAACTTTTGCTGCAGAGATTATGCCGGCACTTAATCCCGCTTAGTAATGCTCACTCTTCCGTAATATTACAAAACAAAAGGCATTAAAAATTGTTGATTAAAAAACTTCTATTACCTATCCAATATAAATTCTCTTCATAATGGACATTCTATTAATGAAGGAATGTTTCAAAACTTTTATCGTGATATTACAGGAGGACAAAATGGATTGGTACAAGGATTATAGACTCATTCAGGATGGTGATAGTTATACAGTTGAAATAAGCCTAAACCCATATTCAACAGAGTTTTCAAAAGAATTGGTGACAAATCTGAAGGAAAATGTATTGGAATTGGATGAACAGATCAGAAGTCTTGTACAGGAAAAGTTTTCAGGCATTAAAGTAAATGCTGTAAAGCTCCTGCTGGGTACCATGGTAGTAGCCTCCATTCCCTTTGCACATCATACAAAGGTTCAGGCTGCAGAGCTTGGAGCAGCGCAGCAAGGCGCCTCAACCACCGCCAGTATTACCACTTTAAGTACAACAGGGACAGTCACTGCCAGCAGCCTGCATGTTCGTACAGGGCCTTCTACCAGTTATGCCATCATGCATGTTTTATGGAATGGGAATCAGGTAAAGGTAATTGGAGAATCCGGCGGATGGTATAAGATACTACTATCTGACGGAAGAACCGGGTGGGTCAGCGGAACCTATCTGCAGGTAGATGTGAGGTCTCAAAAAATTGCCATCGTCCTTTCAACCGCCAGATCTCTTTTGGGAACCCCTTATCTTTGGGGTGGTACTTCTCCACAGGAAGGTGGCTTTGATTGTTCCGGATTTACTCAATACGTCTATGGCCGAGCAGGCTATACCTTGAACCGTGTATCCTCCCAGCAGGCACTCCAGGGAACCTACGTTTCAAG
>JAUZPH010000040.1 GCA_030706065.1 Bacillota bacterium
ATTTTTAACAAAATAATTGTAGCATGGAGTATAAGAGCAGCATTTTTGCTGAGACATATATTAAGGAGGTTTGATATGATAAAAAAGATTGATATACCTGTTTCCGGCAGGCCCTTTAAAAATAATGCAGCCTACTGCGTTGGTACTGGAAGAATGGGGCTGGCGCTTCAAAAGGAATATATCGATCATCTGAAAATCGTACAGGAAGCAGTACATTTCCGTTATATCCGTGGACATGGATTGTTCTGTGATGATATGTGCATATACCGTGAACATGAAATGGATGGCGAGACAAGTACTTTTTACTATTTTACCTATCTTGACCGTGTTATGGACTCCTACCTGGAGAATGGCATAAGACCCTTCCTGGAACTTGGGTTCATGCAAATCCTATGCAGACGTGGAGCAACATGGGCAAACCCAGAAGCCTTGACAGTAAACAACTTAAGATACTGCTGGCTGCTGCTGAACCTCTCCAGACTGATGCAAAGCTGCTTGAACAAAACGGAGCTTATGAAGTGGAACTGACTATTCCCTGTAACCACCTTATCATGCTGGAAATAACACCGGTAAATGATATGACGGACAGCTACCTTGGCTTTGATCCGGAGGAGTTTTACGGGCTGAAATAGATGTCGTGAAATTTATTGAAAATGGGGAAAAAAATGGAGGTAAATCAGAATGCCAAATTTAAAAAAAGCAAAAATGATATTGGACAAGGACTACAAAATAGGAGAAGTAGACAAGCGTATCTATGGTTCCTTCATTGAGCATTTAGGACGGGCTGTCTACGGCGGGATTTACGAACCCGGACATCCTCAGGCTGATAAAGCAGGCTATAGGAAGGATGTTATAAAGCTCGTTAATGAATTAAATGTCCCGATTATAAGATATCCCGGCGGAAATTTTGTTTCCGGCTATAACTGGGAAGACGGCGTTGGCCCGGTGGAAAAAAGGCCCAGGAGGACAGAACTTGCCTGGGGAACTATAGAAACCAACCAAATCGGTACAAATGAATTTGCAGATTGGGCTAAATTGTCAGGATCAGAAGTAATGATGGCTGTTAATCTGGGGACCCGTGGTGCAGATGCTGCCCGAAACTTCGTAGAATACTGCAATCATCCGGGGGGAACCTACTGGAGCGATTTGAGAAAGTCTCACGGATACGCAGAGCCACACAAATTTAAAGTCTGGTGCCTTGGTAACGAAATGGACGGCCCTTGGCAAATAGGCCATAAAACCGCTGAAGAATACGGCAGACTGGCTTGTGAAACCGCAAAGGTAATGAAGTGGGTAGACCCGTCAATAGAGCTTGTTGCCTGCGGAAGTTCAGGTATAGGCATGCCTACCTTTGCTCAGTGGGAAGCAACTGTGCTGGAGCACACATACGAAAATGTGGATTACATTTCCCTTCACCAGTATTATGGAAATCGTGAAAAAGACACTGCGGACTTTTTAGCAAGGACTATGGATCTGGATGCCTTTATAAAATCAGTCATTTCAACTGCAGACTATGTAAAGGCCAAGACGAGATCGAAGAAAAGCATAAATCTTTCCTTCGATGAGTGGAACGTCTGGTACCATTCAAATGATGCCGACAGAAAGGTTGAGAGGTGGTCAATTGCTCCGCCTCAGCTGGAGGATGTTTATAATTTTGAGGATGCACTGCTTGTAGGAGGAATGCTTATAACTTTTCTAAAGCATGCTGACAGGGTAAAGATGGCGTGTCTTGCTCAGCTCGTAAATGTCATTGCACCAATTATGACCTCAAAGGGCGGAGGAGCCTGGAAACAGACGATTTTCTATCCCTTTATGCATGTCTCAAACTTTGGAAGAGGCAGTGCGTTAAATCCTGTCATTTCAACACCGGTATATGACAGCAAGAATTACACTGATGTTCCTGTCCTTGAAGCTGCAGCTGTATTTAATGAGGAGAAGGATGAGGTAACAATCTTTGCTTTAAACAAGGACATGAACGATACTCTTTCACTGGAATGTGATGTAAGAAATTTTGAAGGCTACAGAGTAGTGGAACATATTGTTCTGCATAACGATGATGTAGATGCTGTGAATACAGAAGCCAATCCTTTCAATGTAGTACCAAATAATAACGGAGATGCAAAAATTGAAGGTGGTATTGTAACAGCTAATCTTTCAAGCCTTTCCTGGAATGTAATAAGATTGGCAAAGTAGCATTGTTCACTTTTCAGCAGTCATTTAAAAACGGAGTTAAACCATGGTATGAATTCTTTCATTTAAAATGGTTTGCTCCGTTTTTTCTTATACAGCCTTTCATATAAATAGAGGGTAACATTACAGCCAAGTAATGAGTAAAGCGATTTTAATTTCCTGCTGGGATAAACCGCTATATGAAGGCTTCTGAAATATGAGGATTATCCTGTGAAGATTTAACGACCATCTTCTCAAAAGGTGTAATTTGATGTAATACTAAGTAATATAAAATAGATGTGGCAATGTGAGGACAAATTGTGATATTATGTAATTAATGCAGGAAATTTAGTTATGTTTTTTAACATTATTTGATTCCATATTGAATAATATATTCAAGAATTCAATTTGAAGATTATTTCAGTTCTATATGCTTTGAATGTTTTTAGGAATCAATATCCATAAATGCATTACTAATTTTCTTAAGTAGAAAACTATCTAATAGGCGATTTTTATAATGGGGGGAAAAAGGGGTATATGAGGAAGAGACCCAAGCATTTCTTGATATTTCTTATTATAGGCTGCAGCTTTCTTGGTACAGCTGTAGTTATAATAAAGTACAAAAGTCAGAAAAACAGTACTGCGGTTATGAGCAGATCTCTGCCAAACAAACATGAGGAGGACGTTTCCAAGAACAGTACGGAGACAAAACAACAAGAAGGTAATGCTGAAGAAGTGAGAACAATGGCTGTAGCTGAGGCTAAGGCTGCAGCTAAAGAAAAAGAAAAAGCAAAAGCGGAGGTAGAAGCCAAAGCGAAGGCAGAGGCGGAAGTAAATGCAAAGGCAAAGGTTGATGCTGAAGCAAAGGCAAAAGCAGCAGCGGAGGCTAAGGCAAAGGCAAAGGCTGAAGAAAAAGCCAGACTTGAGGCACAGGCTCGGGCGTTGGCCAAGCAAGGTGATGAACTTATTCAACAACTTCTGTCAAACCCCAATTCAGAATTAGGGACAACCAGTCTGAAAATCCTCAAATACATGGCAAATGAAGCCAACAGAAATTCGGTTTTAAATAAAGCATATTCACTTAATGATGGTTTGAAAACGAATACCTGCGTTTATTTTGTCAGTGAAGAGCTTAGAAGGATTGGAATAGAAATTCCAAAAGGAGTCTGTAATACAGGCCAACTTGTGAATAAATTGTCCGACTTAGGCTGGAAAAGATATACAGACTATAAACAACTTCTTCCTGGAGATATATGTTTTACAACAAATAACCCATACACAAATCAGCCTTCTCATGCATATACCTTTCTCAGCTTCAAGGAAAGTGGTAATTATGATTATGCATGGATATTAGATAACCAGGCTCCCCAATATGGCGGTGTCTTTCACGAAAGAAATATTGTAATTAAGACAAGGTATGCCAAAGAGACCAAGGATCCTTTTCAATTTTTTATGAGAAAGTAATAAACAGCCCAAAGAACCGCACTATGCGCAGTATTCCTGATGCATAACGCGGTTTTTCACTTTGTCTGTTTTTCTCATTAACTCAGAATTATTTCGTTGTATTAAAGATGCGGAAATTTAACCTTTTGTATTCGTTTGGGAAAATATCGAAGCTTCACCGATTTTTCGAAGGCGATAAACTAAAATATAAATTTCCGCATCTAAAATATGGATACCGTGATGACAAATACAGCAAAGGACAGTATTTTTGAGGTTGTAATGTATGTTATTGAAATATATAATTAGTGACAGGGGGCGATGA
This sequence comes from Bacillota bacterium, assembly GCA_030706065.1. Lineage (GTDB taxonomy): Bacteria > Bacillota > Clostridia > Clostridiales > Clostridiaceae > JAEZDX01. The sequence continues at coordinate 3,935 of JAUZPH010000040.1, forward strand.
ACAAGATGAATTTCAGGCCGTGTATAGATATACATTCAGGGAAAGTAAAGCAGATAGTAGGAGGAAGCCTGTCGGACTCGCAGGTGGGACTGGTGGAAAACTTTGTGTCGGATAAGGATTCCGCTCATTATGCAGAAATGTTTAAAAGGGACGGGCTTTTAGGCGGGCATGTGATAATGCTTGGACCTGGTAACGAAGATTCTGCGTTGAAGTCTCTGAGGGCATATCCGAAAGGGCTTCAGGTGGGAGGAGGGATAAATGCCGATAATGCGGAGCTCTATCTGGAGAATGGTGCCAGTCATGTAATTATAACATCCTACGTTTTTAAGGATGGTGAAATAAATATAAGTAACCTGGACAAAATCCTTTCAAGGATCGGAAAAGAGAAGCTGGTTTTGGACTTGAGCTGCCGGAAGCGAGAAGGAAAATACTTTGTTGTGACTGACAGATGGCAGAAGTTCACTAATCTAGAGGTTAATGAAAAGAACATCAGGGAACTGGAAGCTTATTGTGATGAGTTTCTGGTACACGCTGTAGATGTAGAGGGAATGTGCAGGGGTATAGAGACGGAACTGGTAAGCATGCTGGGAGAGTGGGTAAGTATTCCTGTCACCTATGCCGGCGGTGTAAGAAGCCTTGAGGATATTAAAACAATAAAATCCCTTGGCAAAGAGAAGGTTGATTTTACTATTGGTAGTGCTCTTGACATTTTTGGAGGCAATTTATCATATAAAAAAGTGATCGAATGGTACAGGATGCAGAGCTTCCGGTAGTAACTTACGGATGTCCGGACCATTAATCCTTATGCATGATTTATAAATATACAACAAATAGATGATTGAGGTGCAAGTAATGGATAAAGGTTTATTAAAAGAGAGAATAGACGAGATGACTATTTTGGAAATGTCAGAGCTTATGGAAAAAGGAGAACTCACTTCTTTAGAGCTCGTAAAGGTCTATTTGCAAAGAATAGCGGAGTATGATAAAACCGGTCCAAAGCTTAATTCTGTATTGGAAATAAATCCGGATGCATTATTTATAGCTGAAGCTTTGGATCTTGAAAGAAAACACAGGGGCAGCAGAGGTATTCTTCATGGTATCCCTATCCTTGTGAAGGACAATATAAATACAGGTGATAAAATGCATACAAGTGCGGGCTCTCTGGCTCTGGCTGATCTTTATGCACCCAATGATGCTTTTGTTGTTAAAAAGCTTAGAGAAGCGGGGGCTGTGATTTTAGGAAAGGCCAACATGACGGAGTTTGCCAACTTCATGGCGGAAAACATGCCCTCGGGTTATAGTTCCAAGGGGGGACAGGTTATTAACCCTTATGACAAGGAGAAGACACCATCGGGCTCCAGTTCTGGGTCCGCAGTTTCAGCAGCAGCTAATTTATGCGCAGCTGCCGTGGGTACTGAAACCGACGGTTCAATATTAAGCCCTTCAAGAGAAAATTGCATCGTGGGACTGAAACCAACCGTTGGACTTGTAAGCAGAGAGGGTATCGTACCCATATCCCACAGCCAGGATACTGCCGGGCCAATGGCAAGAACAGTAACAGATGCAGCTATTTTACTTCAAGCTATGGCAGGAGTGGATGAGAAAGACGCTGCCACCCTGAAGAGCAGGTGGTACGAAAATAAAGATTATACAGCATTTCTTAAGGACAGCAATATAGGCGGATTAAGGATAGGAATAAGTCCTGCTCATTATGACAGGTTTACCGAGGAGGAAGAGGCTGTCTTACAGGAGGCGGTTGATGTTCTGAAAGGGAAGGGAGCAGAGATAGTTTATATTGAGGATACCTATGAAAAAATTCCTGAGGAAAGGTCCTCGGTACTATATCACGAGTTTAAAAATGGTATAAACTATTACCTGTCCACTGTAAGAGGAAGAACAAAGATGAAGAACCTTGAGGACATAATAAACTTCAATAAAAATAATGAGGAAAAAGCACTGAGGTTTGGCCAAAAGGTCCTGGAGGATTCAGAACTTAAAAGCGGAACTCTTACGGAAGAAGATTATATCATGGGAAGGCTTGGAGATATGGAAAGCAATGGTAAAAATACTTTAGACAGAATAATGGATGACATGAAGCTTGATGCCATATTGTTCCTTGAGTGGACAAGTATCGCTGCCATTGCAGGCTACCCGTCAATAATTGTTCCTGCAGGCTTCACTTCAAAGGGTACGGCAGAAGGAATAACCTTTATCGGCAGACCCTTCAGTGAAGAAACTCTTCTGAGGCTTGCCTATGTATATGAGCAGGCAACCAAGAGAAGAAAGGCTCCGAAACTTGATATCTAGATATCCGTTACTTTAACTTACTTGAACATGTCACAGAAAGTCAGGAGGGAGAAAATTGGGAAGTAATACGAATAAACTGATAAGAGCATCACTAATGCTTGCTGTTGCTATTGTATTTCAGATAATAGGGAGAAATATACCTGAGATAAATCAATTTTTAGTTGGTTCCGCCATAAATTGCATTTTGATTTTGACAGCTTTTCTCTGTGGAAGATGGTGGGGAGTCGGAGTCGGAATCCTTACCCCTGTTTTGGCATGGCTAGTTGGACAGCTCAATCCGGTCTTAGCTCCGTTTATACCGTTTATTATGGTTGGTAATTTCTTCTTTGTTTTTCTGTTTTCGATGTTTAGTCAAGAAAAATTAACTAAAAGAGGAATTGGCGTTATTACCGGTGCGCTGTTAAAGTTTGGATTTCTTACCTTGGCATCTTCAAAGCTGGTCTATGTTTTCAAGCTAAACCTTCCGTCAAAAGTTTTAACAGCCCTGGCGGTAAGCATGAGTTTACCCCAGCTTATAACGGCACTTATAGGAGGCACCTTAGGCTTGATTATTATTGAACTCCTGGTAAAAAGAAAAGTTATTTAAAGAGCATGTACTTACACCTCCCGGTCCTGGACGGGTCTGGGAGGTGCGGATTTTTATGTCATACAACAGATATGAGGGCGGCTTTAAATGGGAAAGTGTTATTGGAAGTTAAAGCTGCCACAAAACTAGTATCCAGTGTAAAGCTCAGTGAATATTGAATGGAGTTTTACACTGCTTCAGGGGTTGTTTTACTTAAGATATGATTTAATAGAGCTTCACAGCCCTTCTTGACATCCTCGTAAGTCTCGTCAAAATTACCTGTGTACCACGGATCTGCAATATCTTTCGGAGCATCTGAAAAATCCAGAAGACGACCAACCTTCCCGTCAACATCATGTCCAACTATTCTGATAATGTTTCTTATATTATAACTATCCATTCCGATGATATAATCATAATTTCGATAATCCGATTTCTTCAACTGGACTGAATATTTTCCGGCCGTTGAAATACCGTACTCGGCAAGCTTTTTTCTTGTTCCGTAATGAACAGGGTTATCTATTTCTTCTTTACTTGTTGCAGATGAAGATATGCGGAAGCTGCCACTGAGGCCCAGCCTGTTAACCATATCCTTGAATACAAACTCTGCCATTGGTGAACGGCATATATTACCGTGGCATACAAACATTATTTTATTCATATACAATTCCTTCCTAAATATATTTTTTATAAATCATCAAACTGTTGCTTGTCCTAAAGATTGAACTCTTTATTTTGTTCGGTTGAACCAAGTTGATTGTTTCAGCCGCATAGTAAGAGGCAACAAATTTTATTCATTCAGCTGCCGCAGTATTTTTTCTGTAATAGAATCTATATCTAAAGAATCATCAACCTCCAGGGCTATTATTTGAGATAGACCTTTCGCTTTTCCGGTCAAATAAAGAATTTCTCCGTTCAGCGCATCAACCTTCCGTAACACTTGAGCTGTATCACCGACTTTTATAACGGCACTACCACCATTGGAAAGTTCGACTGTATGATCTTTTGTGAATTTAAGAACCTGTCCCAGTTTTACCTTCATATATTCATCTCCTGTATTCTGCATTTTGTATAATTAATGATATTCATAAGCACTACTGATTTTAACACTCCGATGAGGAAATTGTAACATAAATATACGGGGATTGGGAGATACAGAATGTCGTGTTGAAGTAATTGGTAATATTGATTGTAATATTGTTAGGCTGGGTTAATATTGAGTAAAAGTATAAATAAGTAACAAAATATGAATTTGCCAGAGGCTTATCCAGACATAAGTTGAGCATCAAAAACTGAAGCTATCATTTGGAGCAGATAGCTTTCTAATTATTAAGGAACAGTGTGGCAGTGCTATATGTAAACCTGCAGCTCATACTGGGTTCTGTCTTTGCACAGCTGTAATTCATGTTATAATTTAGTTATAAAAGGTTAATAATCTAAAAAGAGGGTGACGACATGAATATATTTGAAATTTTTTGTGCCTCTAAAAATGAAGAAAATTCTATAAAAATGGCCTCATATATGAAAAATAAGTTTCCATTTCTCGGTATACCAAAGCCGGAAAGGGCAAGGTTAAGCGGGGATTTCCTTAAACAGCATAAAAAAGATACAGCGATTGATTGGGAGTTTATATTCAAATGCTATGATATGCAGGAAAGAGAATATCATTATCTGGCATTGGATTACCTTATGTTGTTAATAAAGCAGCTTGTACCAGAGGATATGAGTAGGATTGAGAAACTCATCACAACAAATTCATGGTGGGATAGTACAGATTCTCTTGATGCTGTAGTCGGTGACATGTGTTTAAGGTATCCAAAATTAAAGGAGATCGTAATACAGAAATGGATTGATTCCGATAATATCTGGCTGAAAAGAGTAGCTATAGATTTTCAGTTACAATATAAAGAAAAAACGGATGTGGATATTTTAAGCAAGGCCATATTAAGTAACTGTAATACCGATGAGTTTTTTATAAATAAAGCAATTGGATGGTCCTTAAGGGAATATTCAAAGACTGACAAGGAATGGGTCAGAAATTTTTTAAAAGGAAATAAATTATCTACACTTAGTGTCAGAGAGGCAAGTAAGTATCTTTAGATTTTATAATCCTATCATTCAAGCAGTGAAATTCAATGAAATGAATGTATTTTAACAAAACATACACTCAGACAAAACTGGAGCTATGTAACGAAATGGTGGTATATAGAACCCAATAAAAGTCTTACATTGTGCCGAGCAAAATATCCAATCTTCACGGATTTTTGCGAGAGCAGAATGTAATAGACTTTCTGGGTTCTATATAGGTGCTTATTAAGACAAGCTTTAACCGCCACTTTTTTGCTACATAGCTTTATTCTGGTATTCACACATATAAATATCTCACTATATTGCATGTACCTAAAATTCAGCAACTGCTGCAAAAAAACGTATTTCTTCCGGCGCCTCATCACTCTTTTTACAAGAATGATATCGGGTAATACAAATCGCACTCACAATAATGCTTGTTACATTTGGCATAATTGATACGTTCAAAGTGGAAATTCTCTCTAAGATTAAATTCAACTGTTGGCATCCAGGTAGCAAAGATATACTCCCATATTGCATACAAGGTCTTGGAAGAAATATCTTCCGGACGGTGAGGGCCCATATAAGTAAACACACCATACTTATGGGGAAAAATCTGTTTTACTTTCATATCCGCAGGTATGATGCTGTTTTCACCGATCTGAGCGGAAGGCTGATAAAAGGTGTAATCGGCAGGCTCATCGGGAATGGTTGTATATCCTATATATACATCCTTCTCTACCGGATTAAAAACTCTAGGGCGGTGGTTGTAAAAGAAATCTACTCCATATTTATTGGCTGTCTGCCGCTTCATATTTTCTTCAACATCTACACAATATTCTAGGCCAGCAATGGAAAATTGGGGCAGCACGGTGATTGAACGAAAAAAGACAAGGCCTTCCCCGGCACAATTCATAAAATCAGCATTAAACCGGTCCAAAATCTTGAGAGGAATGGGCTTTCTGCGCCATTTGGCCGGCGTGGTGTCAAATTCCTCCTTGAAAACTCTGTTATAGGTTCTCTCGGATCCAAAGGAGTATTTCGAGGAAATAAATTCAATACTGTTTCTGTGATGAAGCAAATCGCCCAGGGACAGGGCTATCCTTCTTCTCCTGACATATTCCATAAGGCCGGTTGAGGTGGCACCCTTCCATATTCTCAGCAGATGAAACTTTGAGATATTCACGTTTTCCGATATATTATCAAGGTTCAAAGGCTCCAGAATATTGTCTTCAATGTATTCAGTAGTATTCTTTATTATATCCAGCAGATAGTTATCCATAATATACAACTCCAGCAATTTTTGTCCTGTTTTTGAAAAACTGACCTAGTATAATTGTAGCATAACTAAATTAATAAGAACAGTTGTTTTTATTCTCAATAAAATAAGGAAAGGATTGAGAGTATGGATGATAAAAGACAGGCGGAATTGAAAGAACGCTACAATGCAGCAGTTGACAGCTTTGTAAGTAAAGTCAGGGATGATCCGAACGTAGTTGCCGTAATTGTATGCGGAAGCCTTGCCTATGACCTTATATGGGAAAAGAGCGATATTGACATGACGGTGATTGTCCGGGACCAGAATCTTAAGACTAACTCCTACTGTATCCTAGAAGACGGCATAACAATCAATGTTGAACTGGTGGTGAGAAGCGGCTTTAAAAGGTGGATGGACAGTCAGCTGGGAGGCTCCTTTTCACAGTCTTACTTTGCAAAAGGCACAATTGTTTTTACTGATGATGACAGCCTTTATGAGTATCTTGAGGATATCAGAAAGATGGGCAGCGACGATATTGCATTATCAGTATTCTATATGGCCTGCGAGCTTACAGGCATATATGACAAGTGCCGGAAGTGGCTTACGGTGAGAAAGGACACACTTTATGCACAATACTATATATTGAAGGCTGCGGAGGTAATTGCCAACATGGAGCTCTGCCTTAACGGTGAACCGGCATCCAGGCAATCCCTTCAAAAGGCCTTAAAGCTTAACCCTGAGGCCATTACCCCCTTCTATCAGGAGGCGATGTCCCACCACTTTAGTGAAGAAGAGGCAGCAGTGGCTATTGAAAAGATGGATAACTATCTGGAGCAGCATCTTGATACAATAAAGAAACCTGTAATTGAATTCATGTCGGACCAGCAAATCAAGACTGTTACTCTTATAGCCAAATACTTTCATACCGAAGGCCATTTTATTGTGGGCATCTTTGATTATCTGGCAGTGAAGGGCGTTATTGAGAAGGTATCGCAAACCATCAGGATAACGCCAAAAGGAAGGATGGCCGTGGAGGAACTGGGCTATCTTTATATTCCGTGGTAGATCGGAGTTTTTACACTTTATAATGAAGAGAGGAGAGTAACTATGTCAGTCAGAACAACCATTGAGATATCGGGAGCAAAGCAGAACAACCTGAAAAATGTATCTGTAGAAATTCCCCGCGACAGGCTCACTGTCATCACGGGGGTATCCGGTTCGGGAAAATCCTCCCTGGCCTTTGATGTTATCTATGGAGAAGGCCAGAGGCGTTTTCTGGATTCCATATCCACCTTTGCAAAGAGCCGCATCAGCCAGCTGAAAAAGGCCAAGGTGGATTATGTACGGGGACTTTCTCCGGTCATTGCTATTGAGCAGAAGAAGGGCAACAACAATCCCCGTTCAACAGTAGGCACCGTAACAGATATCAATGATTATATGAGGCTGCTGTATTCCACAGCAGGAATCGGTAGGTGCCCTGAATGCGGCCTTCCACTAAAGCAGTTCTCTGCTGCACAGATTGCGGAGCATATATCAACCCTTCCGGCAGGTACGGCAGTTGAGCTCCGGGCGCCGGTATACAAGATTTTCGGAGAGGATTATGACTACACCTTCCATACCCTGAGGGAGAAAGGCTATAAAAATCTGCTGGTGGACGGCGAGCCCTTTTCACTGGCTGAAAAACGCGAACTTGATGAGAGAAGAGACTATAAAATCGAACTCATAATCGACAGGTTCACTTTGAAACAGGATACCTATATTCAGCTGACGAAAACTATCGAAGCAGCCATGCTGGCATTGGATGAAGATATAATGATCAAGGTTGAGGTCAGTGGAGGCGTGAATCCTTCTTTTTATGACGGTTTTGCCTGCCCGGAGCACCATTTTTCTCTATGCGAGCTGCAGCCCTTTCATTTCTCCTTCAATTCACCGGCAAGTGCCTGTCACACCTGTATGGGAGTGGGAATGTCCTATGTGGTTGAGCCACGTTTTTTGATTGTTGCACCGGAGCGGAGCATTAACAAGGGGGCGCTGAAAAATACTGTCTATAACCCCGCCGGTAAGGACAGCTACAAGACAGTGGTGATGTACAGCCTTTCACATAAATACAACTTCAGTCTGGATACACCCTTCAGGGATCTTCCAAAGCATATTCATGACATCCTCTTCTATGGAACAAAGGGAGAGGTGGTAGAGATGATGCAACCTCCTTTTTCTCAAAAGAAAAACTGGATGGTGGGTAGGGATAGGCCTTTCTGGGGCTTCGTTCATGAACTGGAGCACTGGTATAAGCAATATATAAGGAAATCTTCCACCACGGAAGCCTTTGAACCCGACTTCATAAAGGAATGCATGATAGAGAAGGTCTGTCCTGAATGCAGCGGCGCAAGGCTCAAAACTCAGAGGCTTCAGGTTACCGTGGGCGGAAAGAATATTAATGAGCTCAGCACTCTGCAGCTGCCGGAGCTTCTCCACTTTCTTGAAGCCCTGAGCTTTGAAGAGGATATCAAGGATGCGGCGGATTCTATTATCCGCGAGATAAGCTCCAGGGTGAAGCTCCTAATTGACATCGGACTTCACTATATAAACCTTGGAAGAAGGAGTGACAGTATTTCCGGCGGGGAGATGCAGAGGATAAAGATGTCCACGCAGATTAGCAGTGAGCTTATGGGGATGCTGTACGTAATGGATGAACCCAGCATAGGCCTTCACCCAAGGGATTCCGGCAGGGTAATTGAAGTTATGAAGAAGCTCCGGGACATAGGAAATACTGTTATTGTTGTGGAACACGACATGGATACCATCAGGAATGCGGATCATATTATTGAGATTGGCCCAGGACCCGGTGTGCACGGGGGTAATATAGTAGCTTCCGGAACCGCTGAAGATATAATGAGAGAGCATCAGTCAATTACCGGCAGGTATTTGTCCGGCGAGGCGCATATATCAGTACCGGGACGGAGGAGGAATCTAGGAGATAACTTCCTGTCCATCCAGGGTGCAAGGGAAAACAACCTGAAAAATGTGGATATTGATATACCTCTTGGAGTATTCGTCTGCATTACCGGTGTCTCCGGCTCGGGGAAGAGTTCACTGATAAACGAGATACTTTACAAGCAGCTGAAGGTTGATAAAACCGGTGCCAGGATAGTTCCGGGGAAACATGACTTTCTTTTTGGCTCGGAGCTTATTAACAATGTCATAAATATTGATCAGTCCCCCATTGGCAGGAACAGCAAATCAAATCCTGCCACCTATATCGGCATATACGATAAAATTCGTGAAATTTTCGCAATGCAGCCGGAAGCATTAGCCAGGGGGTACAAGGAGATAGATTTCAGTCTGACTCATGCCAACGGAACCAGGTGCGAGCACTGCGCAGGGGACGGCATTATAGTGACAAACCTTCAGTTCATGGCTGATATCGAAACTGTATGTCCTGTCTGCAAGGGAATGCGTTTTTCCGATGAAGGCCTGGAGATAAAATACAGGGGAAAAAGCATTGCGGATGTATTGGAGATGACCGCTGAGGAAGCGTTGGAATTCTTCAAGGACAACAGATATCTTAAACACAAGCTGGAAATAATCAATGAACTGGGACTCGGCTATATGACTCTCGGCCAAAGCTCGACAACCTTATCCGGCGGTGAAGCCCAAAGGGTAAAGCTTGCATATGAATTATCCAAGATCAAAAGGGGGGCTCACAACTTGTACATTCTGGATGAACCGACCACGGGACTCCACCTTTCAGATATTCAAAAGCTAATTGACTGTCTGGGGAG
>JAUZPH010000400.1 GCA_030706065.1 Bacillota bacterium
AAGAGCCTGTATTGAAGTGCTGTCAGTGCCTGCCGGTATAGTTTCCCTATATTTTCCGCACCCCTTGCTTCCTCGCTCAGTGACACAGATATGGAACACTGACAGTTTTGGAGAATTATACTCTCCAAATTCTCAAGATATCGTTCATCCTTCATAGTCATATCTTGAGTTATAATTATACCAAATCTGTAAGCATCGTCATCAAAAATATTCAGCACATGTTCACTGCCTACTGCATCTTCAATTACTTTTCTCACCGACAGTCTTCTCTTTTGGATGTCCATGTCATCAAGGTCATTCAGCCATTTTTCAAACTGGTTGATCTCCAGCAGGGCACATCTAAATAAATTATCATCCTTAAAATTGAGAAGACGTTTGCACTTGTTCACAAATTCTTCGTTGGTTTCATCTTTTATAATCCGATTAACATAATTACTTGCAGCAAATTTCAGCTTATCAACTTCTGCTTCCTGAGTATCAATTTCATTCTCAATCTGCTCTCTCACTTTTTTCAAGGTAGGTACCAGTTCGTCATCATCTATTGGTTTCAATATATAATCGCTGACTCCAAAACGCATGGCGGTTCTGGCATACTCAAAATCGTTATAAGCACTCAAAATAATAAATTTTGTACGTAAATACAGTATTTCGGAAGCCTGTTGTAGAAGCTGCAGTCCATTAATCTTTGGCATCCTTATATCTATAATAGCCAAATGTGGGTTGCATTGTTTCAAAATCTCCAGGGCATCTTCACCATTGGATGCGGTACCGCATATATCAAACCCCAATGATTCCCAGTCAATCAAGCTCTCCAAAAGTTGTACTACGGATGGTTCATCATCTACTAACAAAACTTTAAATGCCAAGGTATATCCCTCCATCTACAAATCAAATGGTGTTATTATGATTTTATTAGCAATAATTCATTTATATTTCCTTCTGCATAAATCATTGTATTCCATTGTATTATTCGACAATAATTGTGTATATCCTCCTACTAAAGTTACTTATTACCAGTACCAGTAATAGTTCTATATATCAGGTAATATTTGTGTGTCTTACTGCAAAAGAAGACTACCGTTACAATATACTCTTTTCAATGATTTCCTATCTTCGTATTGCAATTTGCTGATAATAAAAAGGCTGTACCGGTTGTTACAACCTGTACAGCGCTTTTTTATGCCTTAATAGTTTAATTCCACCATCATTGTCAAAGTATGATGGAGGCGAGGGGAATTGAACCCCTGTCCGAAAGCAGCTATGCCCAAGCTTCTCCGAGTGCAGTTGATATTTTAACATTCCCTCCGGGGGACCCCTATCAACAGGGTTCCTCTTTCAGTAGCTTCATAAATTCCGTTCCTGAGGCAAAGCTTACTCAGGCTCGTTTCACCACTGTCGACGCCAGGTTCCGGTCCGTGGTACTACCGGGCTGACGGCCTGCAGCCTAAGCTGCGAATGCTAAATTATTATTTCTGTTTGCGTTTATATTTAGTTCCCGTTTTTTTAACGCAGGCCCAGGATACCTTCGACTCGCTACCTGAACACGTCTTACCCCCGTCGAAACCAGTACGCCCCCTTATTATAACCGGGCTGGTTTTTATAGTGTAATCATGCCCTTACGCAAACTATATTATTAAGTTGTCAAAGAGTACAGTTATTATAATACAGCATATACCCGCCATGTTCAATAGAGAATATACTACTGCACTATTAAAATATTCCACCCCAGTGAAAGAATTTCATTATTTTTAAAACAATACAAGTTTTTTGTAATTTTACATGTAAACCTATAAAGCTGTATCTCATAACGGGCTTCTAGTATTTCTGCCTATCTCTGAATTCTCTCTCTATATCCCTCTTCGCAGCCTTCTCCAGCATTGAATCTCTCTTGTCATAGTCCTTCTTACCTTTTGCAACGGCTATGCTTATCTTGACCCTTCCATTCTTAAGGTACAGTGATAGCGGCACAAGAGTATAACCCTGTTGAGAAATATAGCCCAGCAGTTTTCTTATTTCATCCTTGTGCATGAGCAGCTTTCTGCCCCTCAGCGGATCTTTATTAAAGATATTGCCTTTCTCATAGGGGCTTATATGCATATTTCTTACCCATATTTCGCTGTTATTAATATCCGCATAGCTGTCCTTTAGGTTTGCCTTGCCCTGCCGTACGGATTTTACCTCGGTACCCACAAGGACAATACCAGCTTCATAAACCTCTTCAATAAAATAATCATGGCGCGCTTTTCTATTTTCCGCCAAAGTCTTTGTACCCTCACCTTTACTACCCATGGTTATACACCCCTAATATGTTGCTGAATATATATTATATTATTTTCAGCACCAAAAGTCAACAAGGAAGAGTGAAACTTAATATCACCCTTCCTTGTTCCATGTTTATTCCCTATGTCTCAACAGCAGAGCATAAGTATTTCTAACAAAGCTTATTCTTCGTTAAAATCCAGGCTGTATACATCCGTTACCTTAACGTCGGTACCCTTGGTCCCGCTTTCTTTCTCATCCTCATCATCAACATATTTTGAGAAGTCCTCTTTAAAATCCTCTTCGTCACCGTCAACTGTTTCTTCCTCCTCCAGTTCAGAAGTATCATCTAAATCCATATCCTCCAGGGAACTTCTGAATTCCCTCTCAAATTCGTCTACTGACAAGATTGTATAGTTATCAAACTTCTTGTTCACACTGGCGTTTTGTGAAGCGGGGACTTCCCCCTCCTCCTCATATTTTTCATCCTCGGCTTCTTCTCCATCTGACAGTACAAAATGAATTTCTCTGTTATCTATATCCACCTTTTCCACCTTGACAGTTACCTCATCGCCCAGGCGATATATCTTTTTTGTCCTCTCTCCTATGAGGGTAAGGTGACGCTCATCATAATAATAGTAGTCATCATCCAAAGCGCTTATGTGAACGAGACCTTCAATAGTGTTTGGCAGTTCCACGAAGAATCCGAAGGAGGTTACAGATGAGATTATTCCGCTGAAAACCTGACCAATCCTTTCCATCATATACTCGGCTTTCTTCAGGTCATCTACTTCTCTCTCAGCCTCCTGAGCTGTTCTCTCAGTTTCAGAGGATTGAACGGAGGCATATTCTACGATGGAAGTAAGCCTCTTTGCACGGTCATCGGTAATCTGGCCGTTTATGAATTCCTTGATTATCCTGTGAATCATTAGGTCAGGATAGCGCCTGATTGGTGACGTAAAGTGGCTGTAATACCTCGCAGCCAGGCCAAAGTGCCCCAGGGATTCCGGAGAATATCGTGCCTGCATCATTGAACGCAGAAGAAGTGTACTTACAACAGTTTCCTCCTTCTTTCCGTGAACCTTTTCCAGTATCTCCTGAAGATTTCGCGGGTGAACCTCCTTGGTGTGCTTCACCATATACCCAAGGTTATGGATAAATTCGTAGAAATGCTGAAGCTTTTCCTCGTTGGGATCTTCATGCACCCGGTACACAAAGGGTATATTGGTCCAGAACATGTGCTCCGCAATAGTCTCATTGCAAACCAGCATGAACTCCTCGATAATCCTGTTTGCAATAGCTCTCTCATAGGGTTTTATATCCACCGGTTTCCCCGTTTCATCCAGGATTATCTTACACTCTTCAAAATCAAAGTCAATGGCACCCCTGGCGCTTCTTTTTCGGTTTAATATCTCACATAGCTCTTCCATATTCCTGAAATCTTCCACCAGGTAATCATATCTTTTTATGAGCTCCGAATCATTGTCTCTCAGTATTTTTGTAACATCGGAGTAGGTCATCCTCTCGCTTGTTCTTATTACACTTTCAAATATATCATGCTCCAGTACCTTGCCGGATCCGTCTATTTCCATTACGCAGCTGAGAGCAAGCCTGTCGACTCTCGGATTCAGACTGCATATGCCGTTGGAAAGCTTTTTGGGGAGCATTGGTATAACCCGGTCTATCAAGTAAACAGAAGTTCCTCTTGTCAGAGCCTCCTTATCCAAAGGATTCCTTTCTCTTACATAATGAGATACATCCGCTATATGTACTCCCAGTTTGTAATGCCCATTCCGCAG
>JAUZPH010000401.1 GCA_030706065.1 Bacillota bacterium
ATCGGAATAACCATATAGGTTACTATTTTTACGATGTTTCTCATTTCCGCCTGTATTTCCGATATTTTATTTTCCTTATACAGTTTTGAGATGACAGGCCAGAAGGCTATGAAGGGTGAAATGAAAACCCCAATCAAGGCCACGTAGTTCTGTGCCACCTTGTATACAGCAACACTGTCAGCGCCAAGAAGCTTTTCGAGCATAATCATGTTGACATTCTGCAGCAATACTCCTATACCAGCAATCAATGCCACGGTCAGGGAATATTTTAGGAACTGTTCCTTCTCATCATGGGAAAGATCATCCTCAAAGCTGAATTTGTTTCCCGTAAGTTCTCTGATTTTTACGTATCTAAGAATTATGGCCACAGCTTCACCCAGGATAAAGCTGAAAAGTGAGGACTTCAGCCCGTCCAAATGCAGTGAAATAAATATGACGAAAAATACAACCTTAAGGGAATTGTTAAGAAGAACATTAAAAAATGTAACCTTTACTACAAACCCTGCACCCTGCAGGAAACCGTCAAAAATTGATGCGGCAACCTTAATCAGCAGTATAATGAGAAATATGTAGATCATATTTGCAGGAGTTGATAAAAAATTGTGGAAAACAGCGGCCAGTATTGATGTAATAACAAGCAACAGGAAAGAAACCTTCATGGAAAAGCTTAAGAAACTGCTGCTCTTGGCGTTATCCTCGGAAACTCTGGAAACCTCCCTGATGAGGTTTTCATCCATACCGATGATGGCAAATATCATCAGTACATTTGTATATGTAAGGTACATAGTATATTGCCCGAACATTTCCTGGCTGAGAGTTCTTCCAAGGACTATTTGAAGGACGAATCCGATTCCCAGGCCTAAAAATCTAAGTATAAAAGTGCTGCTGACTCTTTTGTATAAACCATCCATGTTAAAATTCATTCCCTTTCAGATAAATCGTAAAACCAATTCTATATAATGCTTTTCTCTATTATTATTGCAGATTTTCCGTACTTTGCAAAGGACTATTTATATAGGGGCAATTCGGAGGTGCATGAAAATAAAAGAAGAAATTGCATCGCAATTTCTTCTTTAATTATTCGTATGATCATAGTCGGCATCATTGACTTCTATTAATGTATCCGGTGTATGAGCCACACCATAGAGCTCCCTGCCCTTAATGTTAAGCCTGGCCCTTTCTTCCTCGGCAAGTTTGCTTATCATGTCCCTTACATTCTTGGGGTGTTTTACCTTCTGTATAAACAGTTCCTTATCGGTTTCATCCCCAGTGTACAGGGTTATGGTTCCTACGCCAAAGAGCTTATCCCAAAAAGTTCTTTTTAATCGGACGTCCAGAACTCTGTACATGACAAGCTCGTCCTCTACAGTGGAGAAAAAGCCCTTGCTTACAAAGAGCCTGTTATTATCCAGCTTGTATTTTGTAAAAGACAGGGGGAGGCCTAAAAATCTTTTTCTATCCTTCCAATCCATGATAATCCTCCTAATATATTAATTTACAGCAGCTTTATAATATAATTCTACTTCATTATTATGCGGCTGTGAAGAGAAATAGGCAAATTGGACTTGAAAGAAAACGAAGAATAAAGACGACATTAACTCATTAATAAAACATGCATTCTATAAAGTCCTCTATGGTTATATTGGCAAAATAGTTTTCATAGTCAATGGCAGCCAACAGCTCCTTAATGGAATCTTCCTTGAATTGTCTCTCTGTAAATAGAGGCTCCAGTCCGCTGACCTCCCCTTTGCCAAAGAAGTCGCCCAGAATTTTAATTTTTGTTATCCTGCCGTCTTTTACATTGAACCGTAAATCAAGCTTGCCGCCGGGAAACCTCCTGCCTTTTTCAACATCAAAGGCCGGGGATTCACCATAATTCCACTGCCAGAGGGAATATCTCTTCTCCATCAGCTCTTTTACAGCTGAAAGATCTTTTTCCGTCAGAACATACTCGCTTTTTGCATAGTCATTGTCCTGAAGCAGGAACCTTAGCAGTGTATCCTTGAACTCATCTATCGAAATGCTGTTTTGGAGGTAAGGATAAACATTGGTGACTCTGCTCTTGACAGACTTGACTCCCTTGGATTCTATCTTATCTGCTTTGACGTTCAGGGCAGCCTGAACTACGGATAAATCGGAATTGAAAAGTATGGTTCCGTGATGCAGCAGCCTGTCACCGTAATAGTACTGCGCATTTCCGGAAAACTTCTTTCCCTCGATGGTGATGTCGTTTCTGCCGGAAAACTCCGCACTGACTCCAAAGTTCCGAAGAGCATTGATAACCGGTTCGGTAAACTTCATGAAATTACTCATCACATCCTTGTCATTGTTGGCTATGAAGGTGAAATTGAGATTCCCAAGGTCGTGATAAACTGCACCTCCGCCGGAGAGGCGCCTTACCACATGAATATTGTTGTCCTGAATGTACTTGAGGTTTATTTCCTCCATGGTATTCTGGTTTCTGCCTATAATGACGGAAGGCTCATTCTGCCAGAGAAGTATATAATCTTCTGATGGGTCCATGTACTTGACTACATATTCCTCCAGGGCAAGATTAAAGTGGGGGTCTTTACATTCATTCCTTATGCTTATCATACGCTACCTCACAAAAATAAAGTTGTTGTTGATTAGAATTTATACCGAAGGATATCTTTTGTCAATGTAAAATACCCAGATTTTGAAATCGATATCAAACTGCCGGGCATATAGATATCTAGCGCCAGATTTCTTTTTAAATCTTTTTGAAGTATAAGGGTAAAATTAATTGACATTGGACAATTGAGAATTGACAATGAAGGTTGAAATTCAGCAGAGCTGAATTTCCGTAATAATATTCTTTAGCTTTTTCGCAGCCTGCGGAGAAAAAGCATCAATAATTGTCCATTGTCAACTGTCCATTGTCAATTTAAATCAATATTTTAGGTTGCTTAGCTATATAGAAGTTTTTGAATACGTATCGCAGCGGAATATATACTATTAATAAGATATTAATAGGAGGTCTTATTTTGGACAACAGTAATGATTCCATCAATCTTCAAAACGGAGTGGAAATACCGGTTCTGGGCTTTGGAACCTTTAAGATGAAGGAAGGCAGCGAGGTAATGGAGGCAGTAAAAGAGGCACTGAAAGCAGGCTACAGGCATATCGATACCGCTGCCGTCTATGGCAACGAGGAAGGTGTAGGAAGGGCAATAAAGGAAAGTGGTATAAGGAGAGAGGATATATTCTTAACCAGCAAGGTATGGAATTCGGATCAGGGTTACGATAACACACTCAAAGCTTTTGATACCTCCCTTAAAAAGCTGGATACCGATTACCTTGACCTGTATCTCATCCATTGGCCGAAATCACTGAACAGGGAAACCTGGAGAGCCATGGAGAAGCTTTATGACGATGGAAGGGTCAAAGCCATAGGAGTGAGCAATTTTAAAATTCATCACCTGCAGGAAATCATGGAAAGCGGAAGTATAACGCCGATGATAAACCAGGTGGAGCTTCATCCGAGATTTAACCAGAAGGAACTGAGGGAGTTCTGCAGCAAATACAACATTGCCGTGGAGGCCTGGGGACCGTTAATGCATGGACAGGTATTTGATATTCCGCTTATCAGGGAGCTGGCAGGGAAATATGGCAAGTCTGTTTCGCAGCTGGTATTGAGATGGGATATACAGATGGGAGTCGTAACCATACCAAAGTCCATTACTCCTGAAAGGATAAGAGAGAATTATGAAATATTCGACTTTGAACTGTCAGAGGATGATATGGAGACACTATCCTCTCTGGATAACGGAGGAAGGATTGGGCCGGATCCGGATAATATCAATTTTTAAAATAATAACGCCAGGCACCTGCTCTTTGTCATGTGCCTGGCACTATATTAATTCTTAAAGCTGTGTATAGGTGAAGGAATCCTACCGCCGCGGGCTACGAAGGCATCGCTGGAGAAGGGGTTTACCCTCATGATTGGAGCCCTTCCCAAAAGGCCGCCAAATTCTACACTGTCACCCACATCTTTTCCGGGTACAGGTATTATTCTTACTGCGGTGGTTTTATTG
>JAUZPH010000402.1 GCA_030706065.1 Bacillota bacterium
CCTGAATCCTTCGAGCATATCAAACCTGAACTGGTGGGAAACAGCAGACGTATCCTCATGTCCGAGGTAAGCGGCAAGAGTACTGTTGTCAAGAAGATACAGAAGGTTGCTCCCTGGATATCCAAGGATTCCAGTGAGGCACAGGGAATCATCGACAGATTGAAGCAGCTGGAATATGACGGCTATCAGTTTGAGGGGGCGGATTCCTCCTTTGAATTGATGGTGAGAAGCATGCTTGGTTTAAAGGAAGAATTCTTTGAAGTCCAGGATTTCAGAGTACACTGCGAGGATAAATGGGAGGAGAAATACAGCGCCTATGCGGTAATCAAGATTATGGTTGATGGCGTGGAGGAAATCACTGCAGCTGAGGGAGATGGCCCGGTTAATGCAATGGACAGAGCCCTCAGGCAGGCTCTTAGAAGATTTTATCCTCATCTGAGCAAAATAAGGCTCACAGATTACAAGGTTAGAGTTCTGGAGACAACGGAGGCCACTGCGGCAAAGGTCAGGGTCCATATCGAGACTACCGATGGTGATAACACCTGGGGTACCGTCGGAGTTTCGACAAATATTATTGAAGCCAGCTGGCGGGCTTTGGTTGACTCCATTGAATATTTTTTATATGAAGAAAAGATAAAGAGGGGGCTAATTAATGAAAAAGAATCAGAGGCTTATGGGGAGTAATCATATGGAAGGAGAGGTGAGGTAGTTATGAGGTTAGCAGTTATACCGGGAGACGGAATAGGTCCTGAGGTTATTAAACAGGCATTGAAGGTTTTGGATGCAGCTTCTGCAAAATATGGTGTAACCTTTGAAAGGGAAGAGGTGCTCATGGGCGGTATCGCCATTGACAAGACCGGAGTTCCTCTTCCGGAAGAAACCATAGAAATCTGTAAGAAGAGCGATGCAGTACTTCTTGGCGCTGTAGGAGGTGCAAAGTGGGATACGCTTCCAGGATATCTGAGGCCGGAAGCAGGCCTTCTGGGAATAAGAAAGGCACTGGGGGTTTATGCTAACCTGAGGCCTGCAATAGTTTTTCCACAGTTGAAATCCGCCTCCATGCTTAAGGAAGAGGCGCTTCAGGATGGCCTGGATATACTGATTATCCGAGAGCTTATAGGAGGTTCCTATTTTGGAGAAAAAAAGAAGGTTCAGCTGGAGGACGGTACCTACAAGGCCTGGGATACACAGGTGTATACCACTGCAGAAATTACAAGGATAACCCATATGGGCTTCCAGATAGCCAGAAAGAGAGCCAATAAACTGACTCTTGTAGACAAGGCAAATGTACTGGAAAGCTCAAGGCTGTGGAGAGAGGTTGTTACTGACATAGCAAAGCAGTATCCTGATGTAGAGTTAAACTACATGTATGTGGACAATGCTGCTATGCAGCTCATAAGAAAGCCTTCACAATTCAATGTGATACTTACTGAAAACATGTTTGGGGATATCTTAAGTGATGAAGCCTCAATGATAACTGGATCTCTGGGAATGCTTCCATCCGCTTCCCTGGGTGACGGCAATGTTGGTCTGTATGAACCGATACACGGCTCCGCTCCTGATATAGCGGGACAGGACAAGGCCAATCCTCTGGCAACAATAATGAGCGTCGCCATGATGCTGAGATATTCCTTCAATATGCTGGAAGCTGCAGAAGAGATAGAGAAGGCGATAAGCAGAGTTCTTGATAAGGGATACAGAACACTGGACATAATGTCGCCGGGAATGACTGCCGTTGGCTGTGAGGCAATGGGAGATCTTGTAGTAAAAGAATTGAGTTGAGGTGCATATGTGTAATGCTGATTCAGATAAGAGACTACGAATAGGGTATTTCGGGGTGCCGGGCTCCTATACCCATGAAGCTATGCTAAATATCTTTGGCGAGGGCTGCGATGAGGTCTTCAGTGAATCCTTTGAAGATATATTCCGGCTCCTGATGAAGGAGGAGATTAAATACGGGGTACTTCCCATAGAAAACTCTTCCACCGGGGGCATATCCGATGTAATGGACCTGCTTAACAAGTACAATGCCTATATCATCGGTGAGAAATGCCTTAGGATAAACCACTGTCTTCTAGGGATTCCCGGAACGGAACTTGAGGATATCAAGGAAGTTTATTCCCATCCTCAGCCTCTACAGCAGTGTAAAGAATTCCTGGAAAGCCAAAAGGGATGGCAGCTCTACAATTATTACAACTCGGCAAAGAGCGTTGAATATGTCAGGCAGTGCGGCTCCAAGGCCAAGGCTGCTGTAGGGAGCTTGCGGGCTGCAAAGCTTTATGGCCTGGAAGTTATCAAGGACAATATAAATACTAATGAGCATAATTACACAAGATTTGTAATCATCAGCAGGGAGCTGGAAGTTGATGACTATGCTGACAAGATAAGTGTAGTCCTTACACTGCCACATATTTTGGGATCCTTGTACAATGTTATAAAGATAATCTATGAGAACAATCTCAATATGATGAAGATCGAATCCAGGCCCATCATGGGTAAGCCCTGGGAATATTCCTTTTATATAGACTTCGAGGGCAGCCTGAAAGATGAGAAGGTTAAGGCAGGGCTTGGCAATATTCAGTCAAAATGCACTGAATTTAAGGTTTTGGGAAACTATAAAAAAGATGCATAAATAAAGACAAGCAGACTCCTTTTTAATTGGAGGACTGCTTGTTTTTTGTTTTGCTTCTGCAATTACTCTTTTGAGTATCCGTCAGCTCCGTTATATCGAGCATGCAAATTTCTGCCTTTACTTTCACTGGCACGGCTTACCGCCAGTTCAACTGCTTCTTCAGCATCGAAAGCAAAATCCAGTTTTATGTTTCTTCTGTCATCCATGTAAATGCCTTCAAAGGCAAATTGACGCACCTTTGAAGCCCAGCCCCCGGAGGATTCCAGTATCACCACCGGCTTCTTGTTCAAATATGCACAGGAAAGCTCTCCAAGGGTGCCGTTGCCTCCGCCTATCATAATAACCGCATCTGAGGAGTGTATCATGACAGAACTCCGGTAATCAAAGGCAAGGCCAGTAGTTATTGGAATATCTATAAATCCATTTGCCATCTCAAGAGTATCTCCCGGCAGAAAGCCAACTACCAGGCCGCCGGCTTCCCTGGCTCCCCTGCAGCAGCCTTCCATCACCCCGGTAGTACCACCGGTAAAAAGAACTGCGCCCTTTCGTGCTATTTCTCTGCCTATTTGTATGGCCAGACTTTTCATATCATCCGGAATATCTCCGGACTGGCCGATAACACCTATTCTAAGCATAGAATCAATCCTTTCAGAATAAAAATATAGTATTACGGATGCGGAAATTTAAACCTTCAGTATTCGCCTGAGGAAATATCGAATCTTCACCGATTTTTTGAAGGTGATAAATTAGAATAAATTTCTGCATCTATATAAATGTCAGAGGGAGGGAAGATTTTGCCGTCTTATAAAAAGCCCTGTTTATACTGTGACAGATTTATATCTTCTGATGCAAATGTATGCCCATACTGCGGGAGGAGGAATCCCATAATATTAAGATGCCCCAGATGCAGCAATCCTATAGAAAAGGAATACCAAAACTGTGATTACTGCGGCTTGGTGCTCAGAACCATATGTCCGGTGTGCAAAAAGGATACCTTCTTTGCGGATTACTGTGAGCACTGCGGTGCATCACTTAAAATCATGTGCCCAAATCCAAAATGCAGGGAGGAACAGTTCCCATTTGAAAACAAATGTAAAAGATGCGGTAAGAAACTTTGGTAGGGAAAGTTGAGAAAAAATATTATCAGGAGGGATGTCAAATGTCATTGGTACCATTTACACGGAATTATGAGGATAACAGTACGGAAGCAGGATTTCAATTTACCTTCTACTGCGACTTGTGCAATAACGGTTATAAAACCAATTTTACAGAATCGAATACCCATAAGAAAACCGGCTTTCTCAAAGGAATAGGACAGGCAATAAATCTTGGGGCATCAATTCTTGGCAAGCATAATGTAGGCTGGAACGTGGAGCGTGGCGCGGATATAATATCGCAGCGTTTCGAAGGTATGTCC
>JAUZPH010000403.1 GCA_030706065.1 Bacillota bacterium
CAGAATCAATGTAAAAGCCGGGCCAAGGTCATATGGATTCTCAAAGTTTTCAAGGCCTTTTCTAAAGTCCGGGTCATGGGGGTTCTTATAGGCATCGCCAACCCTGTTGAAGCCGGTGCTTATTTGTTCTCCAACTGCATATGAGCTGACTCCATGCCCTATTTCATGTATAAAGGTTGAAATGACAAAGGCGCAGAATAGAATAACAAACCATTTTATCAAGGTTTTCCTCATAATAAATCCCTCCTTATTGTTTCAACTTGTTCAGCTTAATATTTAACATCTGAACATCATGCTTATGCCTGGCTGTAAATATAAGCCATATTATCACACTGGTTGCTGTATATAAAACTATACAAAAACTCCAGGTTCCTATTGTCCACTGTGTCATGTCATTAATTCCTATCAATGAGGCCGCAGTGAGATAAATAATAAAGCATCCTGTGAAACTTATTATCAGCCTTGTGTAATACTGCTTTTGGGAAACAGCCTTCTCAAAGAAGAGAATTCCCCTAACAAGAACCAGCAGGAGTGCAATAATCATATTTCCCAAAATGGTTCTGTGGCTTACTGTTTCCCTTCCATTGCCAAGGGTGATCAGCATCATAACAGTAAATATTACCGATACCTTATAAATAGACCCAACGAATTTTTCTCCAAAACCCATCATATTTTCACGCTCCCAAAAGTTCTTTCAATTTCTTTACATACTTTCTTGATATATAAACCTGCTCTCCGTTATCCATATGAGCCATGATGCTCCTGTTAAGCTGCGGTTCCAGAAGCTTTACCTTTGCCAGGTTTATAATGGCAGCTTTATTGCATCTTACGAAATATGAGTTTCTCAGCTTATCCTCCAGTTCATAGAGCTTCAGCCTTGTCTCCAGTACCTTTTCTTCCAAATACACAAATACACTGTTATCCACACTTTCTATATAGAAAATATCTTTAACATCAATGCTGTGAATAGTTTTATCTTTATAGCAGATCAGCCGTTCTCCATCCCCTTTAATCCGCTGAACCAACCGGTCAACTTCCTCATCTTTGCTTCTGCATCTTATAAGCACTTCGAGGTTGTTAATCTCTTTATCTTCTTCAATGTTTATTTTCAAATGCTCACCTTCTTACATTCGCTTGTCTACAAATTAATTTAATCTTATCCAATTGCTTGAAGTTATTCAAGAGTATTGAAGACAAGAGGTCTTTTTTCATGGGTAAGAGGACAAAAAATCCACAGCAATGCTTCTTTTGGCGGCATTGTTGTGGATTATTCGCATCAGGCTATATTATGAGGATAAGGTTCTCATCATATTATATATTTTTTCATTAAATATTCTGGGCATATTTAGTGCCTCTTTAATATCGACATCTATAATTTCTCCGTGTTTTATGCCTACAACCCTGGAGGATTTGCCTTCCAATAACACATCAACTGCTCTCTCACCCATTCTGGAGGCCAAAATTCTGTCAAAGGCAGTTGGATTTCCACCCCTCTGAATATGTCCTAATATAGTTGCTCTGGTTTCAACACCGGTTACCTCTTCTATTTCCTTTGCAAGCTCATTGGTGCCGCCTACCCCTTCTGCAACGAGAACCAGATGGTGTATCTTGCCTTTAAACTTTCCCTCAAAGATCTTTTTGTATATTTCATTCTTGTCGAAGTCCTTTTCAGGTATAAGTATACTCTCTGCCCCTCCTGCAAGGCCTCCATACAGCGCTATATCCCCGCAGCCTCTTCCCATGACCTCCACTATACTCACTCTCTCATGAGAATTCGCCGTATCCCTCAGCTTGTTTACTGCATCAAGAACGGTATTGAGCGCCGTATCAAAACCGATGGTATAATCGGTATAACAAAGATCATTATCAATGGTTCCAGGTATTCCGACGGTTGCTATCCCCAGCTCCGACAGCAGTGCTGCTCCGGTAAAGGATCCGTCTCCTCCTATAACTACAAGGCCGTCGATGCCAAAGACTTTAAGTACTCTGGCTGCTTTCAACCGTCCTTCCTGAGTTCTGAATTCTTCACATCGGGCAGTTTTTAATATGGTCCCCCCCTTTTGTATGATCTCAGCTACAGCGCCTCTGTTCATTTCAAATATTTCACCGTTGATAAGGCCGCTGTATCCTCTGTTTACTCCCATCATCTTAAGTCCCTTTTCCAGGCCGATTCTTACTACAGCTCTAATAGCCGCATTCATTCCCGGTGCATCTCCGCCGCTTGTCAATACTGCTATGCTTCTCATATCCACTTTCCTTTCCGTTTTCATATAATTTGTTTACGTTTTCAGGAAACTTTTCACATGCCCTTGTGTCCGTATTTACTGCGCGGCAACTACCGCAAATTAATTATTCTACAAAACAAACCAAATTCCTTTATATACCTCACATACAATTTGTTGGGATAATATGCAAAAAAATTGCCGCCGGATAGAGGTTCACTCTATTGGGCGGCTTTTTCATGCGATTGTGTTATCAGGCCCGGAACACCTTGATAAAATTGAGTAAAGTCTCATATATTTAAGACCGTAAGAAAGCCTATCCTTTCACCGCACCGGCGGTAATTCCCTTTACAATATTCTTTTGGAATATGGAATAGAAGATTACTACCGGAATCCAGGTACATACCAGCCCCGCCAAAATACTGGGCCAGTCAACAGTATATTTGCCAAAAAACATATTGGTTTGAAGCACTAGAGTATAATTTTTCACATCCGTGATCATAACAAGCGGAAGCATAAAGTCATTCCAGATCCACAGTACATCAAGAATAGCAATGGTTGCTGTGATAGGCTTTAACAACGGAAAAATTATTTTAAAAAACAATTTAAATTCGTTACAGCCGTCAATCCTTGCCGCTTCCTCCAGTTCGGTGGGAATTGATTTTGAAAACCCATGATAGAGAAATATTGCCATATTTATGCCAAGGCCCATGTATATCAGGGTAAGACCGCTTTTGGAGCCGGATAAATGCATATTCTTTGCCAGCCTGTAAAGCGGAATCATAATTGTTTGAAAGGGTATAAACATGGATGAAGTAAATAACAAAAAGAAGACAGCACTTACTTTACCGGATGTTTTCGCAAGCTTGTATCCGGCCAAGGCACTAACCACAATAATACCTGCAACTGAAATTGATGTTATATAGAGCGTATTAAATGTGGACTTTAAAAAATCCATTTTATCAAAGGCGGTTTTGTAATTGCTGAAGACAAACCTCACAGGAAAAGCCAGGACCGACTTATATAGCTCCGGTTGAGTTTTAAAGGAGTTAACAATTGCAATATATATGGGAAAGAGTGTATAGGCTCCGAATATTATAAGCACTATTGTTGCTGCGGCTGAAGGAAGCTTCTTTTTCATTATGCCTCAACCTCCCTTCTCTTAAGAATCCCAAGCTGTATAAGGGTTACTATTAAAAGGATGCCGAATAAAATAATTGACTTTGCGCTGGCATACCCGAATTTCATATTTCCGGTAAAAGCCTCCTGGTATATATTCAAGGCCATTACCTGTGTTCCTCTTACCGGTCCGCCTCCGGTTAATGCGTATATTGTATCAAAAGCCTTGAAACCCGTACTTAATGTAAGCAACGTGCAAATAGTTATTGAATGCATGATCATCGGTACCGTTATTTTAAAGAAGACTTGAATTTTAGACGCCCCATCGATTAATGCCGCTTCCTTCAATTCCTCCGGAACACCTTGTAACGCTGCCAGGTATATCAGCATCATATATCCCACACCAACCCAAAGAGATACAATTATAATCGAATAGAAGCCCCACTTTGGATTTCCAAGCCAGGACTGGTTTAAAAAATTCAAATGTGTTTTTGCTGCCAATTCAGGTATAACCTTTGAAAATATGAATACCCACACAAATGAAGAAATAATCATACTTATCATATTAGGCATAAAAAATACTGTTCTGAAGAAGCCCTTACCCTTCTTCCGGGAATCTATCATTACAGCTAATGCCAAAGCGAAAATATTCTGCAGCACAACAAGAACAATGGCATACTTAAATGTAAATATGATAGA
>JAUZPH010000404.1 GCA_030706065.1 Bacillota bacterium
AGGATACCTTGAAGATATTAGACGGACTTATGGAGCAAATAATATAAACAAGCAGTAATTTATAAGTATAATGATATCTTTCCTCACCTTCATTGATTTAAATAGGGTATTAGAAATATTAATGGACAAAATAATAATGTAACAAAAATAATTGAGGGGAGGAACCTTGTATGGCTAGAAATATTATGGGGCAAAAACAAAAGAAACTGAATCAGTGGAAATATGAAATATCACACGAAATAAGAGTACCCTATAAGGATACAAAAAATTATATAGCCTCCCTGGACAGAAACAGCAGCAGCAGAGTCAGTGTTCCAAAATCTCTTATATAAAATAACAAGAGGTGTGCTCAGAGAAAATATATAGAGAATTTATTATTTATTCTGTTTATGAGGTGCCCTTTGGTACCTCATAATTTTTAATGAAGAAATGGAGAGTTTTTTATGGGAAAAATTAAAGTTATGCACTGCAGTGATTTCCATTTTGATACCCCCTTCAGCGGATTGGATAAGGATAAAGCCGAGCAGAGAAGGGAGGAGCTCAGGGAAAACTTCAGCAGTATTATAAGGGTAGCAAAAGAAAACAATGTTCAGGTGATGCTCATGGCAGGAGACTTATTCGACGGTAATGCAGTGAGCTATGAAACCATATCCTTGATACAAAACAGGCTCAGGGATATACCGGAAATAAAGGTTTTTATAAGTCCCGGCAATCACGATCCATTTGTGGAAAGGTCCTATTATAATGCAGTTCAATGGCCTTCAAATGTATACATATTCAGGAACTATTGGGGCAAGGTAGATGTAGATGAATTAAACCTTACAGTTTATGGACGGGGATTTGGGACAAGCTATGAAAAAGAATCATTTTTAAAAGGATTTACCGTTGAAGACAGCTCCAGGATAAATATAATGGTAATCCATGGGGAAGTGGTTACCGCTGGAGGGGCCTCAGTTTATAACCCTGTCAATGAGAAGGAAATAGAGAAAAGCGGACTGGATTATCTCGCTCTTGGGCATGTTCATACCTGTTCAGGAATCCGCCGGGCGGGAAACTCATGTTGGAGCTACAGTGGGTGTCCGGAAGGACGGGGCTTTGACGAACAAGGCCCTAAGGGCGTACTTCTTGGCGAAGTTGGAAAAAACCTCGTCAAACTTGACTTTATAGAGACCTGCAGGAGACGGTACATGGTACATGAGGTAGATATTACAGGATGTCAAAACTATGAGGATATATTATTGAAATTAGGCGAGCCGCTGGGAATAAAGGACCTGGAGTCCGGTTTTTCTCCTAGAGATATATACAAGTTAATACTGAAGGGCGAAATATCAAAGGAGTTTACAATCAACACCTCGGTTATTTGTGAAAAGCTGAAGTATTATTTTTACATGGTGAAGGCAGTGGATGATACTCGAAAGACTATTGACTATCAGGCGCTTTCCCAAGAGTATACCCTGAAGGGTATTTTTGTGAACAAAATGTTGAATAAACTTAAGGCTGCTGTGGATGAAACAGAAAGAAACAGGCTGGAAAAGGCGCTTAAACTGGGGCTCAATGCTCTGGAACTCAGGGAGGGAAAGCTTGAATGATTATAAGGAAGCTGAATATAAAGAGCTTTGGAAAGCTGAAGGATATAGAAATAGAATTCAACTCAGGGCTTAATATCATATACGGCCCTAACGAAGCTGGAAAAAGTACCATGCAGCAGTTTATAAAGGCCATGTTTTACGGCATGAACTCGCAGAGGAAAGATATAAGGGAAAACGAAAGAAAAAGATTTTTGCCTTGGTATGGAGGCCAGGCAGAGGGCAGATTGGTTTTTGAGGACGATAACGGCAGGGAATACGCTGTAGAGAGAAGCTTCGGAGACACGAAGAAAGAGGATCAGGCTGCAGTTTTCAACTGGATTACCGGTGAGAAGGCAGTACATATTGACAGCAGCTGGCCGGGAAGGGATATCTTCGGCTTAGGAGAGGAGGCATTTGATAAGACCCTGTTCATAAAACAGCTGGGTGCCCAGGTGGCCAGGGATAAAGAGGATGAGATAATGAAAAAGCTCATAAACCTGCATCAGAGCGGGGAGGAAGATACATCCTATCATAATGCCCAGTCAACTCTGGAGGATGTTAAAAAAACTATCAGGGGCATCCGTAAGAAGGGACAACTGGATGAGCTCCATGATAAAATTCATTTACTGAATATGGAAAAATCAGAACTTCAGAAATTGTACGAGGAAAATATTGAAGACAGCCTGCAGCTCAGGAATATAAATCGGAAAATCTCCAACATACAGGATGAACTGAGAAGACTGCAGGAAGACAAGGGAAAAATAGGGCTGGTAACTGAGAACAATGGGGAATTCAAAGAAGGGACGGCCGAAGAGGATTTACAGGAGTTAAGGCAGCATATCAATGATTTAAAAAGCGGCAATTTGGAAAGTAATATAGATGATACAGGAGCTGTCATCCGAAATATTGATTTGCAGTTTATTAACTTTGAAGAAAAAAACACGGAGTTAAAAAGCTTGAAACTCCATGTGGAAATGTTATCCCAAAATATGATAGACTTAGATAAGGAGTATCAATTATACAAAGGTTTTGAGAGCCTTGAGGATGGAACTGAATTATCGTTGACAAAGCTCCAAGGTGAGATAAGAGAGATTGAAGAGAGACTCAGGTCCGTGAAAGCCCTCAAGGAAATGAAGCTTTCTGACCGTACCCTGGGAGTCAAGGATACCAATGATTTAAAGCTTAAAATACTGAAGGAGAAAAAGAATAATTCACTTTTTACAGTCCTGACAGGGATACTGCTGTGCCTGGCAGGCGGCTGGGGTATATTAAAGGCCAGTTTCCCGGTGGTAGTACTTGGATGTATTGGCGTTCTACTGCTGATCTACGGAATTCTTCAATGGCAAAAGACAGCCCATGGCCTGCAGGAATTCAATGAATTGGCAGCAGACTATACTGAAAACTATGAATTGGGCTATGAAAGCGAAGAAAAGGGGCTTCAGGAGGATATCGATAAACGTAAGAAGGATTTGGAGTTTCTGCTAAGCCGCTGCTGCTGCGGCAGTACCTCTGAATTTTTGGAAAAACTGGCGGGCTTTAAGGCCTTAAAAGATAAAAGAAGCCTTCTGGAGAATCAGCAGCTTTTATTAAAAAATGAAGTGGAAAAAGTCAGCGAAAGATTGACGGCTTTAAAGGCAGTACTTGAAAGGGCCATATTTAACTTTGAAATGGACAATGAATTCGCAGCATTAAATTCAAATTTACTGCTTCTGGAGAAGAAAAAAAAGGATATAGAATACAGTATACAGCTGCGGTTCAACCATAAGAGAGAGTTGTGGATGGTGGATTCGGAGCTTGAAGAGTGTCAGGCTGAAAGGAAAAGGCTTGAGGAACTCTACAGTTCAGCCCTGATTGCTGAAGAAGCACTAAGGGAGGCTTTTGAAGAAATACAGCAGAATTTTGCCCCCAGGCTCAATGAAGAGGTTGGAAAGATAATTGGGGAGATAACCGGAGGCAGGTATCATGAGGTAAAGGTATCTTCGGACTACGATATAAGTGTTGTGAAAGACAGCCGAAGCAGAGAGATAGGGTACTTAAGCAGCGGCACCTTTGACCAGATTTACCTTGCCCTGAGGCTGGGTCTGTGCAATATCATCTTTGAAAACAGAAGAGTACCGGTGATACTGGATGATGCCTTTGTACAGTATGACGAAGAAAGGCTGACAAGAGTAATGGATTTTCTAAAGGAATATTCAAAGGAGCGCCAGGTATTAATATTCACCTGCAGAAAGCTGCCCGGCGAAAATCATATCAGTATTAATTCCCGGGCATAATATGACTGAATTACAACGGGTTTTGGCTTAAATTGCATTTAATTATATCCGGATAATGTGATATAATAATAGATAAATAATCTAGTGAGGTGATTTTATGGAAAACTCATATGTGAAGAGTCAAAATAATTTTATATCAAAAACCATGTTAACAATGGCTTTAGGGCTTTTAATTACATTCGTAACTGCACTGGC
>JAUZPH010000405.1 GCA_030706065.1 Bacillota bacterium
GCAGGAATCATCCTTTAAGCCAAAGGCTGCTCCATTGAGAAAACCTTCATCCAAGCCGATTACTTTGAAGGAAAGCGACCTCATTGTATCGGCTACGGGAGTTATCAGACGATCGTGATAATACTGCAGGCTTTTTTCATTTTCAACCATGCCCCCGTGTCCGATAATTCCAACTGGTTTGTTTAAAAAAGGAGACTGATAGGCCTGATCGTTTATCCAACGTGCATACAGAATTTCATTTATCTTCTCAAAAACCATTATAAGTTTTGCCGGTATAGGTGAATAATGAGGAACCACCAGGAAAATCCCCTGAGCCTCAACCAGTGCCTCCAGAATTCTGTTAAATTCCTCATCCTGAACACAGTGGCCTTCTTTAAAGCAGGCGCCGCATAAAATGCATGGTTTCACTTCATAATCCATCAATGGAATTACATCAACAGTTACTGGGCATTGCGGCTCCTTTAAAACAATTTCCTTAATTAAATTACATACTCTTATGGATGTACTTTTGTCCCCTTTAGCTCTCGTATTCGAAGCCGAAATACATGTAATTTTCATATAGTTCCCCTCCACATAATTCAATCTTAATGGCAAAACACTGATAGGCAGCGTCTTATATAGGTTCACCTCTACGGGGAACCCCGACACTGAATCTTACTTCGTTTCTTCTCATGCCCGTTTACATCCAGCAATACTTTTTACGGTATTCGCTGGGAGTGCAGCCTGTATGTTTGCTGAAAGTTCGGCCAAAGTGCGTTCTGTCGCTAAAACCGACCCGTTCATAGATTTCTGCAATGGGAAGGAGTGTATCTCGTAAAAGCATTTCTGCCAGATCAAGACGGAGCTTGATCAAATAGGCTATTACAGTCAAGCCTGTTACTTCAATAAACTGAGTGCCCAAGGTTGTCCGGTTTATATTAAACTTTCTTGATATTTCAGCCACAGTAATCTTATTCATATAGTTCGTATGGAGATATAGGATGATCTCTGCAATTTCCGGATACTTCTCCGAAACAGCAATATTGTCAATGGGTTGTCCTTCTAGAAAAATCCTCTGCAGTACAATAAGAAGCTCAAACAGGAAAGACCGGCTTCGACATGGCCAGTCTACATCTCTTTGCTCTTCCAGTTCCAAACTTATTAAGTTAAAAATACTCACTATTCTTTTTAAGGATGAAGGCCCTATATTCAATAAGCCTAAATATGCGGAGGTCCTTACCGTAAATATTCTGAGCAGATAAGTATCATCGAAATCCAGTCCGGACAGTTGGCGCGGTTTCTGATTAACATTGCTGTAGTTAAATACCTTGTTGATAACCTCCGGCTGAAAACAGATTGTCCTAAGGGAAATACTGCCGGTATCACCAAAGGAAATATCCTCCAGCTCATTTAAACAAAACGCGCAGGGTGCTGTAAAAATATACCTGCTGCTATTTATCCTTACAATCCCGCTGCCCTTTTCCACAAGTATTATCTTGTAGCAAGTCCCAAAGCTTCCGTCTCCGCAAGTTTCCTTCTGTTTCAGATATCTCAGTTTCAAGTTGTAACCTTTATGATATACTCTACCTACAGTAACTACTTCCATATCCGGCACCTCATGCTATAAAACACTCTATATACCAAATATTAGATTTAAATATAAATAATGTCAAGGCAAATACATATACCCTGACATTAACTTTATACCTTATTTACTATTTTAAAGTATTCTTAATCTCAATTACCTTTCTTGTACCATCCTTCAAGTCATCCTTGCTGATGGACAGAACATTTTCTACCTTCTCGTATTTTCCTACAATATCACCAATTTTCTTTGTTGCCTCAGGTGAAGAATGTGTTGGAATTATTATTTGAGGCTTCAGCTGCTCGATGAGCTTAAAGCCCTTCCCGTTTTCTAGGGAATAATCGGAATAACTGTTTACGAACTGCATGAAGGCAATATCTATCTTTCCCAGGGCCTTAACCTGTTCATCCGTGAGTTGGTCCTGGGCTATATCCCCCATATGGGCTATTCTGAGTCCGTCCACTTCGTAAACATAAATGACATTCGAAGGATTGTCCTTATTTATCGTGTCACCATGTGTGGAAGCTATACTGGAGACTTTTATATCCTTGAAGGAAAAACTTTCGACTTTATACAAAGAAGTTTTGACACCTTTATTTTTATCATAGAAAGCCTGGTCATTATGATCCGGATGACTGTGAGTGGAAGTTATTATATCCGGTTTGATTCCGCTTGTCACCATATACGGGTCGGCAACAAGGACTGTACCGCTTTTTGATATTATCATATAGCTGTTATTCGGATATGTGCTGCTTGTTGAGATGGCCTTGATAACTGTTTTGCCAGTATCATTCTTGTTGATGTCATTCTTGTTCATATCCTTGTCTCCTTTAGAATCAGTTGTCTCCCCGGTTGCCGCATTCTGAGCTGTACTTGTATCCGGCTTACTACAGGCAGTGAGCCCTGAAACGAGCAAAACAGTACAGCATAAGGAAGCAAGCATACTCTTCAATTTTCTTTTCATTTTTATCCCCCCATTTACACTTGTTATACTGGTTGATACTTCCAGTAACCTTATAAATATTATATAAGCTGGAGGGGCTTATTAACATCTATGATTAACAATATAATGATGCGGATTTACAATTTAAATTTTATCTGCTGATAAAGACAAATTCTTATATCAAATATTCTTACATATAATTAACTATATAGAAAGTAATAAAATCTTTGCATTGAGCTGTCCCAAAATATCCAATCTTCACGGATTTATGTCGGATGTAAAATTTCAACAAACTAATTTTATAATTTGAAGAAATTTTACATCCCTAGCTCAATGCATTTAGATTTTCACTTTCTATATAGAATTAATTGGTTCAGGAGGAAATATGGAAGCTGTAACAATAGCTTTAATGGCACTGATCGGCCTTTTTATCCCTTCCAGTGGCATGTACCAGAATTATCTCATTAAAAGACACTGGAAGCAGCTTATGCGGGAAAGAAGAATAAAAAATGCTGCCGGAGATACCTTCAAAATTCTGTCCATTAAAGATGAGGATTCAAAGGGAAGAGTTCAGATTCTCAGAGCGGAGGTCCCGGTGGGCCTGACCATTGAGCATCTGTATCCGGTAAAGAAGCTGATAGAGGGTATGTATGGAGGCTATGTCAAAATATACAAGGACTGGGATGATAACAACATAGTAATAAAACTTGTTAAAGACCCCAATGATCAAACAGCACGGAGAATTTCGGCCTGGGATGACCTTATGCTGGTTAAAAAAATCCAAAACAGGTTCGGCGATACCTTCAGAATAAGGGATATTATAGAAGACACGGAAAACGGAATCTTTAAGACATACATTACAATTCCCCCCGGCTTTACTCCAAAAGACCTTGATGACCTTAAAAAATTTATAGAAGTGGTTCTTCAGGGTACTATCCTGAAGCCAGAGTGGATGGTTCATGACAGGGAAATTGAGATATCCCTGAAATAGGCCTTCAGCAGAATCCATATACATTGATTATTTGTTTGGAGGTGACTTTAATGAGCGAAACTTACAGTAAGTTTAATGACGGTATAAGGCCTATAACCCAGCAGGAATTTTATAAGTCCTTATTATACAATACCCGAAGACTGGTGCACGAATTACTTGATATGCGCGATAGAAGGGAAATCCTGGCCCTGCAGCGAAATATACCGTTAGTACTTCTTATTATTCCTGTTATATATGGCATAACAAATTACGGCAGATATAAAATAATCTTTTCCGAATTTTTTAATAAGCTTTCCTTTGGCTCGCAGGCAGGTCTATATAATGCAGATATATTCTTTATTGCATTATTAATAGGTGCAGGATTATACCTGAAATATATAAGCGGAGCAATAAAGGCCCTGGACAAAAGGATTGAGGAACTCCGTACTTCGTTGATGAAGAACATAACCGGCCCGTTCTGTTCTCATGGCGGCAACTGTAACTGCAGACAGGAATTCATACAATACATGGATGAGCAGGAGGATACAAA
>JAUZPH010000406.1 GCA_030706065.1 Bacillota bacterium
ACCATGAAAGGTGAATCGAAACGGAGCTTCTCCGGCCAACCACTTGAGGCCTCAATGATTTCAGGGCGGAAGATAAGAACGATTATTTTGGAGCTTAGGTTTGTACTGTCATAATAATGAATATCCGTACTGCGGAACACGGCAAATTCACCTTTTTTCAGTATTTTTACATCTTTATTTATACCGATACGGATTGAGCCTTCACAAACATAAACCATTTCAACATCTATATGCCAATGTGCCAGATAGCAGTTATCGCTGGCATAAAAAGCATGAATAGGAAAATCCATAGGGTAGTATCTGGTTTCAAGATATGCACTCATAAAAACACCTCATAATGTCTCTCAATTGCAAAAGGGATTTCAGCTTTATTATATAACTCAGAGCAAAAAGTGTCCATATTGGAGCCGAATTTGACGAGAAACAGGGTATTTTGAGCAATATAATAAACATATGAAACTACAATTGAAACTAGAGGTGATTTTATGAACATCAAAGAAGAGATAATTTCGAAGCTTAGCCTTGAGGAAAAGATAAGGCTCCTCAGTGGTAAAAATCATTGGCAGACTGTTGATATAGAGAGGCTTGGAATACCATCAATAACT
Source organism: Bacillota bacterium (assembly GCA_030706065.1). Taxonomy (GTDB): domain Bacteria; phylum Bacillota; class Clostridia; order Clostridiales; family Clostridiaceae; genus JAEZDX01. Next base: position 606 of record JAUZPH010000406.1, read on the forward strand.
GTATCCGACGGGCCTCACGGGGTCAGAAAGGAATATACCGCTGAGGACGGTTCAAAGAAAACTCATGAAGCTGTAAGCTTTCCAACCTCCTCAACTATGGCATCCACCTGGAATCCGGAACTTGTTCGTGAAGTGGGAAAAGCTCTTGCAAGGGAGTGCAGCAGACTGGATGTAGATATATTGTTGGGACCGGGTACAAATATAAAACGTACGCCTCTCTGTGGACGTAACTTTGAATACTTCTCGGAGGACCCTCTGCTGGCAGGTGAAATGACGGCAGCTTATATCGATGGAATGCAGAGTCAGGGAGTTGGTACGTCCCTAAAGCATTTTGCCGGCAACAATCAGGAATACGACAGAAATAATGTAAGCAGTGAAATCGACGAACGCACTCTCAGGGAGATATACCTGAAGCCCTTTGAAATTGCGGTAAAGAAGTCTCAGCCCTGGACAGTTATGTGTGCATATAACCGTTTGAACGGTATATACTGCAGTGAAAATAAATTTCTTCTGAGCGATATACTCAGGGATGAATTTGGTTTCCATGGAATCGTAATGTCGGACTGGTGGGCGGTTCATGACAGGGCCAAGTCCTTGAAGGCCTCTTTGGAGCTTGAAATGCCATTTACAGAAGGAAGTGCCGAGGTTCTGAGAGCTGCCTATGAAAGAGGAGAAGTCACTGATGAGGAAATGGATGCAGCGCTGGAAAGACTGCTCACAATCGTATATAAGATCCATGACAGCCGAAGAATAAGAACAGGGGAATATGATCCGGAAAAACAGCATATGCTTGCAAAGGAAGCGGCTCTCGAGGGGATAGTATTGCTCAAGAATGAAGAAGGTATTCTCCCGGTTTCAAAGGAAAAGGTGAAAAGGCTGGCAGTGATCGGGCAGTATGCAAAGATGCCGCTGATACAGGGCGGCGGCAGTGCACGTGTAGTACCGAGCAGGTTAGATAGCGCCTTTGACAGGATAGTGGAAATAGCAGGAGAGGATATAGAGGTAGATTATGTGGAGCCTTACGTGCTCTGGAATGCTATTCCCGGTGTCGATGTAAACAAGGCCATAGAAGCTGCAGTTAATTCAGATATGGCGTTGTTATTCGTCGGCAATAATTATGAAATAGAAGGAGAAGGACATGACAGATTCTCCATGAAACTCCTGCCGGATATGGAAAACCTCATTTCAAGGGTTGCTTCTGCAAATGAAAATACTGTGGTTGTAATTCAGGCAGGCTCCGCAATAGATATGACTTCGTGGATTAACAAAGTAAAGGCGGTAGTGTTACAAGGTCATTCCGGGCAGGCTGCCGGAAGTGCAGTGGCAGAAATACTTTTCGGCGCTGCAAATCCCAGCGGAAAACTTGCCGAGACCTTTCCATTAAGCATAGAGGATACTCCGGCATACGGTACCTATCCGGGAAACGGATTTGCTGCATGGTATTCCGAAGGCCTGATGGTAGGTTACAGGTATTACGATACTTATAATAAAGAGGTGTTATTCCCCTTTGGACATGGTCTTTCATATACAGCCTTTGAGTATTCGGGTTTGGATATTTCAACACAGGTTTTAGAAGGAAAGAAAAAGGTGACAGTGAAATTTAAGGTTAAGAATACCGGAAGTGTTCAGGGAAAGGAAGTTGTTCAGCTCTATGTAAAAGAGATGATTCTGAGAGTTATCCGCCCGGAGAAGGAACTAAAAGCCTTTGGCAAGGTAGAATTGATGCCGGGAGAGGAAAAGGAAATCCGGTTTGACCTGGATGAACATGCTTTTGAATACTACAGCCTTCCAAGAAGAGACTGGCATGTAGAGGGTGGAAAATACAAACTGCTCATCGGTGCCTCTTCAAGAGATATAAGACTTCAGGGAATAGTGGAAATATAGATTTTAAAATCAATGCCCGGATATTATGAGCTATAGCTCAGATGGTTCCGGGCATTCTTAAGAATAAATTAAGCTCAGCAGCTGAACAATTTACTACATGGTACCGTCGGTGAGCCTGTGGTATAATGCAAGCATCTATATACACCTTGGAGGAAAACAGGTCATGGAAAAAAGCTTTGTAACCAAGTTAAGATTTTTTATGTTTCTCACCTCTGCCAGCAGTGCCTGCTTTGGGCCTTTCCTGCCGGTATACTACAGCAGCAGGAAGCTGACTTTTGCCGAAATGGGCATAGCCTTTGCCATAAACTCCATCATCGGGGTGGCCATACAACCCCTCTGGGGATATATATCGGACAAATATCTGAATAAGAAGAAAACACTGCTGATAGCATTGATTTTTAACATGATTGCCGTTTTGGCCTTCACAAAGGCAGGCAGCTTTGGAGTTATACTTGCACTTCTCATTGTAAACGGCACCTTCATGTGCGGAATAGGGCCTATAACCGATGCCTATGTCTTTGATGTAGTAGACGAGAAGGAGGGGCTCAGCTACTCAAGCTTCCGGTTTATGTCCTCGGCAGCATGGGGTGTAACAAATCTGATACTCGGATTTTTCATCCGGGCCTATGGAATAGATGAATCCTTTATAATATATGACATTCTGGCGGCAGGAGCTCTTATTATTTTGTTCAATATGAAGTATGAGGGTAAGAAGGCCCTGAAGAAAGTAGAAATTCATGATGTAAAAAAGGTGCTGAAAAACGGAAAACTCATACTGTTTTTCTTAACCATATTTTTGATGAATGCTGCCTTTATTGGAGGAGTAAACTATATGAACGAGCTTATAAAGTTTACTCACGGCGATGTGGCAAAGTTGGGAACAGTGTGGTTTGTTACCTGTACCTTTGAGGTTGCCTCCTTCATTATAGCCTCAAAACTGATCAGGAAGATAGGGATGATGAAGGTTTACTCTATTTCAATCCTGGTCTATGGCTCAAAATTTATATTGGATTTCGTGTTTAAGAATGCAGATTATATCATTGCGGTACAGGTTATGGAAGGGATTGCCTTTACCCTTTTTATAACTTCAAGCCTTGAGTACCTGAATTTCAGGACCGAAACCAAAATAAGGGCAACGGCCATGAGCATATATGCTGCGGCCGGAGGATTGGGTGCCTTCAGTGCCAGCCTTGTCGGGGGATTTCTCCTGAATATGATAAATCCGTCACAGCTGTATCTGCTCTTTGGACTTCTATGTTTTATATCTTTTGTCGGGGCTGTCATGCTGGAACCGCGGAGGGTTTTGAAAGAAGGACTTTAATTATATCTATATAGAACACACAAAGTCTAGTACATTCTGCCTTCGCAAAAAATCCTTGAAGATTGGATATTTTTGCTCGGCACAATGTAAGACTTTTAGTGTGTTCTATATATAGATGTGTGAGTTTATGTTTGAATTTATCACCTCCGAAAAATCGTTGAAGATTCGATATTTTCTACGGTGAATTTGTTAATGTTTAAACTCACACATCTTTATA
>JAUZPH010000407.1 GCA_030706065.1 Bacillota bacterium
GTACTGTTGTATCCTCAGAAGTAAATCTTACATAACCTTCAACAAACTGTTCAGTTGCAAGATTGTCAGGCAGTGAAAGAGTAACAGTTACTTTTGCAGTTTTACCGGCCGGTACAGTTACACTGGATTTATCAAAGGATATGCTTCCTCCTGAAACACTGACATCATATGGCATTACTGCCGCTCCGCCGTATGTTGAAGACTGCCTAAGTAATCCCCCAACTGTACTTACATTATATACAACGTCCTTTGTTCCATAGTTTGTCAGGTTAAGATCAAAGGTGGTCTGTTTTCCGATTTCCTTCAATGCTGCTGTAGTACTTCCGGTATTATCCTTAACAAGCACCTTGTTGTTAATAGCATTTTCAATCTGTACAAGTCCTGCTCCTTGTCTTCTTGGTGAATAAGGAACAGTATTGTTTCTGGACTTATCCATCTGAGGAACAGCCGTATTTATTGCCGTATCCTTTGCAAAGTTAACCATATCTCTCGGTGTTGCAAAGGAAATTTCTCCTTTGGCAGTTCTTTCTTTAAGTGCCTGCATAATAAGCGCTTCACTACCGGCTGTATGAGGTGCCGCCATTGAAGTACCGCTCATGGTTTGGTACTTGTTTTCATTTGCTGTTGAATATATGTTTCCACCGGGTGCGGTTATCTGAGGCTTAAAGGTTAAATCAGGATTAGTTCCCCAGGAAGTAAAATCTGACATTGCTCCTGTAAGAGCATTGGGTACTACCGTTACAACACCCTCTGCGAATTTAACTTTTACTCCACTTGCAGCCAAGCCCTTGAGCTTGTTACCATCCCCATAAGATACAAATATGCCGGGTATTGTAATCCTTGGATCAGTAGCCATATTAATATATCCTGAATCGGAATTATTATATACAATTGCTCCAATAGCTCCGGCTGTCTGTGCGTTATACTTCTTATCAACAAAGCTTAATGTACCTCTTTGAATCAAAGCAATTTTACCTTTTAAATCTTTTCCTGCAAAGTCTTCGGGACGTCCAACACCACAATCCACCAATTGATATCCATTTGTATCTTTTAATATTGAAAGCGGATTCACTTCCGATGTCGTGTACCCTACTATTCCTGAATTGGTTCCATCTGTGTAGGAAAATGCAGGCAGGGTTACGTTTGTATTTTCATAGGATGCAACACTTAATGCATCTTTAGCTGCGCTTGGGGATCCTACAACTCCTGTATCATATAAACCATAACCGGACAGATTACCAAAGTCCTTCGTAGAGTAATATGAGTTTCCTGCAGAAACAACCACTACAACTCCTGCATCTGTTGCATTCTTGATAGCAAGCTGCTCAGGGTCATTATCTTCCTGGAAACCTGCTGTAGCTCCCAAACTCATATTTATAACATTTACTCCCAATAAAGCTGCATCATCTATAGCTGCTACAATTGTATCCTCATATGCATACTTGTCTGTATTGGAAAACACTCTCATGGCCAGTAATTGAGCTTCCGGTGCAACACCCTGTACGGCCTGATTATTTTTTACTTCTTCATCAGTCCCATTTGCTGCTACAATACCTGCTACGTGCATGCCGTGCATTTCTGTATCCGGATTGGTATCGACTATATTCAGATTGTGATCAGCATAATTATAGCCAAATGGCACTTTATTAGTAAAGAATTTACCATCCTTACCTGTTAAGTTTAGATTTGTTATCTTATCTTTTACATTTGCTTCTGTTAAAGTATCCTTTGAAGGATCTGTAATTCTCATATCCTTGTGGGTTGAATCTACACCGGAATCCAGAATGGCTACAACCATTCCTTCTCCTTTATATCCCAAATCCTTCCACTCACTGTAAACTTGTGTTAAGCCTTTTGCATTAGTTAAATCCGGCAGAAACTTTACAGCTTCTGTTACAGCACTAACCCCGTCGATATTCTTGAGCTTTGGTATATCTCCCCGTTTTGCATCCATACTAAAACCGTTAACAAGATATCCGAAGGTTTGTTCAACCTTTTTTCCTGTAATAGCTTTAGCTTGGGAAACAACCTTTGCCTGCCCATTCTTTACTGCCTGAACACTAACACCTTTTCTTTCGATTGCAGGTTTGTCCTGTAATTGTACAACTACTCTTACTGTCTCATCAAGATTAGCTCGCACAGCATTATTTTCTTTATACTGGCTAGTATCCAGATTGTGCTTCGCTGCGAAACTCTCTTGGACAGCTTTGCTGGAGAACTGTTTGTCCAAAACGCTTTGCTGAAGACTATTTGACAGCAATTCATTGGCACTTACTCTGCTGTTTCCTGCTCCCAGTGTTATTACAAGCACCATTGAAAGCAGCAGAGAAAGCAGTTTTCCTGTTTTTTTGAACATTAATTCAACCCCCTATATTTAGAACTTAATGTAATATACTTATTGACACTCAAAAATATTACATATAACTTTCCAACATATAACTAAAGACAAACAGCTTGCAAAAATAGGACTTTACCATAAAATTATGGTAAAGTCCTATTTCTTGCTCATCTTTTCGGATATTTCGTAGAAGATCATGAAGCTTTTCTGGATTCAATAGTATCGCTGGATGCTCTTGACGGCATAGAATGTTATCATTCGTACATTGCAAACTTTACCGCTTTGGCAGCATCGCCAGACATCAGGCCAACAGCCGCTGCAAGCAATATCGCGCTGCAGGATAAAGCCAGGATGATTACGACTCTGCTGCTTGTATTCAATATAATACCGACGGAACCAATCATTGAAACAATGGCGATAATAATTGCAACTATTATTCTGTGCCTGTTTATAAACAGAAACATAAAGCTCACCCCTGATTACCAACTAAATATTTAATGGAGATAGAATTCTACGTGCGGTATTCAATTCCCTCCTGGCGCAAATTTATTCAGCGAAAAAAATCCGCGGGCTAACTTCTTCCAGTCCGCCGCCTTATCTTCAAATGAAAATTCTTCGCAGATGTATGTAAAAATGTATGTACAAGTAATCGTTTGAGAGATACATCCTTGTAAATATTGGGATTATATTTGTTTTTAAGATATAATGATAATGAATACTTGTTTTCATAAAGCGAACTAAAGATAAGCTAGATTTTGAACAGGAGTGATTTAAATGAAAGTAAAAATTATAAGTGTACTTCTTATATTTCTATTAAGCATTTCAATTACTGGATGTTCGGGCAGAGAAGTCAGTTCGAATTCAAGCAATAGCAAGAGTGAAAATACAAAGGCTCAGAATCAATCTAACAAATCGGTATTGGAAGCATATAAAGCAGTATTGCAGAATAAGGCTGAATTTGTTGATACAGATTATTATAAAATAGAAATGAATTTGAATGATTTTTTAACTAACGAAAAATACAGAGAAGGTAAATATTATGACCCAACTCTCAAAGAAACATATAAAAGCACCTTAAAAGTAACACAATTTACGATGGTTAATATAGATGGAGACACAATACCGGAGGTTGTTGTTAAATTATCAGAAGGTGATTTACCGATATACTATGAAATCTTTCATTATATGAACGATACAGTTTATGGATACCTTATGTCAATCGCGGGTACGATAAATCTGAAGGCGGATGGGACATTCTGTTATGATTCTCATGAGTATGAGGGTAAAATGAGTTTTACACAATATACATATGACTATGAACTATCAAAGGTTGCGTCATCCCCAAATAAACTATTTGAAAAAAAAGATCCAGTTTGGTATGAATTTTCTCAAGAGAATATTGAAACCGAACTTTCTGCAAACCCATAACGTATTTATAAAATTCTATTAACAGGCATAAATATCAGACAAACTACTCGTTATTTTTAATATTGTTCGGTCCCCAAATAATATTGTTTATCAAATCAACTTTCCAGATAGCATCTAAAATAGGCTCTCAGAAGAATTTTGTCTTTCTATAATAGAAAGTACACAAAACAATCCACAACAATGCCCTTGAAACAGGTAATATTGTGGATTGTCTGTTTATATAGGGTTTTACAAACGAAGCTTAACTTATACATGCTTCA
>JAUZPH010000408.1 GCA_030706065.1 Bacillota bacterium
TATTTATGGGACACAATATAAAGGATAAGGCAGATGAATTGCTCCACTATGGAGTAGATGAAGTATATCTGTATGATGAAGAAGAGCTTAAGGACTTCAGAATAGAGCCCTATACGGCGGTATTCGAGGATTTCATAAACATTGTAAAACCAACAGCTATACTTGTCGGGGCTACAACAGTCGGAAGATCCCTTGCTCCGAGAGTAGCAGCTAGATTCAGGACAGGCCTCACAGCAGACTGTACAATACTTGATATGAAAGAAAATACGGACCTTGTTCAGATAAGACCGGCCTTCGGTGGGAATATAATGGCACAGATTGTTACTCCAAACAACAGGCCTCAGCTTGCAACAGTGAGATACAAGGTTATGTCGGCACCTCAGAGAAGTGAAGAAGTAACGGGAAAAATCAAGCATTGCACTATCTATATGGATAAGCTTAAGTCAAATATTGAGGTTTTAAATATAGTTGCAAAAGAGAAAGAAAAAAGTATATCCGATGCAGAAGTAATAGTAGTAGCTGGAAGAGCGGTAAAGACAGAGAAGGATATGGCTATGATAAAAGAGCTGGCAGAGCTCCTTGGCGGAGAAGTAGCTGTTACAAGGCCCCTCATTGAAGCAGGCTGGGCAGAGGCAAAGAGACAGGTAGGCTTGAGCGGCAGAACAGTAAGGCCAAAACTCATCATCACCTGCGGAGTATCCGGTGCAGTTCAGTTTACAGCGGGAATGAATAAATCCGAGTATATATTCGCTATAAACAAGGATGAGAAGGCGCCAATATTCAAGACTGCTCATTATGGAATAGTTGGGGACATATATGAAATAATTCCTCAGCTCATACAGAACATTAAGGAAGGCAGGTAGGTAGTTATGGAATACAAGAAGATTGATACCAAAGACCTTGAGTATATATTATCTGTTGTAGGGGATGAGGAAAGAGTCTTCCACGGAGAGGCTATAAATGAGGATTACAGCCACGACGAAATGGGAACTGTAAAGAATATGCCGGAGGTTGTTGTTGCAGTTAATTCTACTGAGGAAGTTTCAAGAATAATGAAATATGCTTATGAAAGCAACATTCCCGTAACTCCAAGAGGATCAGGGACAGGCCTCGTGGGTGCAGCAGTGGCAATCCACGGCGGAATCATGATAGACCTCAGCAAGATGAACAGGATACTGGAAATAGATGAAGAAAACCTTACCTTGACTGTAGAACCCGGTGTTCTGCTCATGGAAATTTTGAAATTCGTAGAGGAGCATGACCTGTTCTATCCTCCGGATCCGGGTGAAAAGACTGCTACCATTGCAGGTAATATAAATACCAACGCTGGCGGTATGAGAGCGGTAAAATACGGAGTAACAAGAGACTATGTAAGAGGCCTGGAGCTTGTACTTCCTAATGGAGAGGTCATTCAGGCAGGCGGAAAGGTTGTTAAAAACAGCTCCGGCTACAGTATAAAGGACCTGGTTATAGGCTCTGAAGGTACTCTTGCCATAGTTACCAAGGCCATACTGAAGCTTCTGCCGCTGCCAAAGAAAGCAGTAAGCCTGCTTATCCCCTTCCCGGACCTGGATAAGGCTATAGACACAGTACCGAAGATTATAAAATCAAAATCCGTTCCCACAGCCATCGAGTTTATGCAGAGAGCAGCCATAGTCGCCGCCGAGGAATTTTTAGGAAAGAAGTTCCCGGACAATTCCTCCGATGCATACCTGCTCCTTACTTTTGACGGCAATAGCAAAGAAGAGATAGAAAGAAACTATGAGAATGTTGCCAATATATGCCTTGAGGCAGGGGCTCTGGATGTGTATATATCAGATACCCAGGAAAGACAGGAATCCATATGGACTGCAAGAGGAGCCTTCCTTGAGGCAATCAAGGCCTCAACAACGGACATGGATGAGGTAGACGTTGTTGTTCCAAGAAATAAAGTAGCCGAATTCGTAAAGTATACCCATGAGCTTGAGAAGAAATTTGATATAAGGATAAAGAGTTTTGGACATGCCGGTGACGGAAACCTTCATATATATATATTGAAAGATCAGCTTGAAGAAGATATATGGCAGAAGAAACTAAGTGATGTTATGGAGGAGATGTACAGGAAGTCAAGGGAACTTAACGGAATGGTATCCGGTGAACATGGCATCGGCTTTGCAAAGAAGCCTTATCTAAATAAGGCATTGTCAGCGGAGACAATGAGCATAATGAGAGGAATAAAAATGGCCTTTGACCCAAAGAATATATTAAATCCCGGAAAAGTATGCAGATAAGGAAGAAACCCATCGGACCGCCGGTGGGTTCTTCTTTTGCCTTTTGCGCCAAAATATAAAAAATCATATGAACTTGCTGTAATTGTTGAAAAATAGTGAACCGTCCCCTCAAATCAGGCAGGAAAAAACAGTATTATATTGAATATACTTTAATAGAATACTTGATATGGTAGATAATCAAGAGGTGGTATTATGAAGGATTATTTCAAGAATATAAAATATGCAGCTATTATCCCGATATTTGTTGTATTTAATTACATACTTCTGACAAGTCTCTTGGAAAATAAAAAGGATGACTCTACAATCAAACCCAAGATAGTTCTTATATCCCATGTTTACTCCAATCCCTACTGGCAGTATGTAAAACTTGGTGCAGAAAAAGCTGCAAAGGAGAGAAATGCGGTAATTGAATTTGAGGGCCCGGATACAGCAAGTGTTGATGAAGGCATAAGATTTATCAATATGGCATACGCAGCCAAGGTTGATGGAGTTATTGCGTATGTACAGGATGAAGATAAATATAAACCGGTGATAGACAAGGTAATCGATAAAGGCATACCTATTGTAACAGTGGATTCCGATGCTGAAAACAGCAAGAGGCTTGCCTATGTCGGTACTGATAACGTTAACGCCGGGATTGTTGGTGCAAAGGAGATGATCAGGCAGATTGGTACGGAAGGCAAGGTCGGAATTATCATGGGTGGAAAAATTGTAAAAAATCAGGTGGAAAGAGTAAACGGTTTTTCTGATTATCTCAAGCAGAACTCAAAAATACAAATAGCAGATATCGAATCCTCCGATTCTTACCGGCTGGAAGCGGAATTTGCTGCAAAGCAGATGCTTATGAGCAATTGGGACATAAAGGCTCTATTCTGCACTTCAGCACTGGATGGAGACGGAGCGGCTAAGGCCATAGACAGCCTGGGGCTCACCGGCAAGGTAAAAATTGTGTGCTTCGATGATCTGCCAGAGACACTGGATGGTATTAAAAATGGCTCAATAACTTCAACGGTAGTTCAAAAACCGTATATTATGGGGTATAGGGCAGTAAATATAATAATGGATAACATTCAGGGTAAGACCGAAAGAGGCCTGTTTTTGACAGATGCTATTGTGGTCGGAAAGGATAATCTGGATCAATATATTAAAGAGCAGGGAGATTATACAAGTGAAAACAAGTAGTTTAAAAAGGAGATTCATAATATTTGCCATCATTATAATCATACCTATTGCCACCAGCAATATAATCTCCTTGATTATAGGAAGGAAGATCAATGAGAATTATAACAGCATGCAGAGCAAGATGAGCACCACCAATGAAATAAAAGGCCTTATCAACGATTCCTTCAATTATTTTAATCAATATATTCAAAATAATTCCCTGGACAGTAAAAAGCTGTACGATGACAGTTATAACAAGGCTCTGAATAATGTGAAGATGCTGCAATCAAATTCAGACTTGAACAGCAGGTATATACTTAGGGATCTTTTGAATTCCTTAAATACCTTTAAGGATTCCGGAGATGGCACCATAAAGAAGTATGACCTCCATGGAGGAATTGACACCTATTACAGTGATTATCTAGCCACAAAGGAGTTCCTGTCCTATTGCAGCACATTTATCTCAAAACTCAGTGACAGCTATCTTACCTATAACAATGAGGTGTATGCGGGACTTAAGGATAAAGAAAAATACATTTATAAAATATTATCAATATATATTATCACTGCTGTGCTGATAAGTATAATCAA
>JAUZPH010000409.1 GCA_030706065.1 Bacillota bacterium
GGCATGTTCAAGCTTCACAACAGAGAGTATCATATAATAAAGGATGGAGAGACTTTGGACATCGGTGGAAAAACATTGAAGTTCTTTGAGGTTCCATATCTTCATACAGAGGAAACTATGATAACCTACTGCGTTGAAGATAAAATACTATATCCCTGTGACATCTTCAGTACTCATATAGCCACCTATGACCTTTTTAATGATCTTTCAAAAGAGGATATAACCGAAGACTTCAAGGTTTACTACCAGCTCATCATGAGCCCTCACAGGCCATATGTAAGAGAAATGCTGAATAAGCTTAAGACCTTGGAAATAAAGACTATAGCACCATCACACGGCTTCATTTTAAGAGACAATGCCGGGAAATTTATTGAACTCTACGACAGCATGAGCCTCAAAAACAAGGCTAATAAAAAGGCCCTTATTCTATACAGTTCCATGACCGGCAACACAGGAAAGATTGCAAATGATATATATGAAGGGCTTACAGAATCAGGAATAGAGACAAGCATAGTGAACGCCAGGAGCTCCTCCATTGACACAGTGAAGGAAATGGCTGCAGAAAGCGATTTGATTATCGTAGGAAGTTCCACCAGATATGGTGATATGATTGGCAACATAGAAGACTATTTAAAAGAAATTGTAACTATGGACCTTTCCGGCAAATACGGCTTCGTCTTCGGATCCTACGGCTGGAGCGGAGAATCCATTGAGATAATAAATGATTATATGAAGAAGAGCAATATAGAACTTTTGGATTCAGCCAGAATCATCAAAGCCACCGGTGAAAATGACATCCATCTCCCTCTGAGAATCAAATTCTACGGAGAAGCTGAAAAGGCAGCAGCAGTACATGCCGGAAAATTAGCAGCAGAATTTATTGCCTGATCATATGAAACCTTCAAAAAGGCTGTCGTGTTTTAAACCGCGACAGCCTTTAATTATTGTGCTATATTCTTAAAATACGTCATATTCTTTATTATCAGTTTCTTATTTCCTACCAGTTCAATTATACCTTCATCCTGAAGGGAAGTGAGCTTCCTGCTTATTGTTTCCCTGGTAACTCCTATGTAATTCGCCATCTCTTCTCTGTTCAATGGTAGATCTACAACTGTCCCATCCGCACCTTCCACCCCGAAATCCCCTGCGAACCCCAGCAGCATGGAGGCGATTCTAACCTCTACATCCTTTGTGCCCAGATTCTGTATCAGGTTCTCCAAATTCTGCAGCCTGTCGTGCAGCATCTCAAGCATCTTCAGGGTTATTTCAGGGTTCTTTGATACTATTTCGTCAAAATCATCCTTGGCAATTGTACATATCAGTGTATCTTCAAGGGCTTCAGCATTAAACTGTATTCTGCCCTTCTTCAGCAGGCTCATATCTCCAATGAACTCTCCTTCAGACAATATATATAATATCTGTTCTCTTCCCTCCCGGTTGTACTTGTAGATTTTTATTCTACCCTGGTTAACTATGTAAAGCTTGTCCTCAACATCGCCTTCAAAAAATATGACCTGGCCTTTTCTATATTTCCTCGTAACAATAATATCGGAGATCTTTTTAAAGGTCTCAGGCTGCAAAGTTGAAAATATATAAACTTTAGATACACAGTATTTTCCCGTACATTTGAAACAATCCTTACTGCATTGCGACATTATACTTCATCCCCTCTTAACTTCATACAATCATTATAACAGGTTTAATTAATTTCAAAAGAAAAGCCGCCTGCAAAAGCGGTCTTTGTCCTGCATACTTGTCATAACATCTTTAAATATCGACTGTAATATTTGTTACGTATCCCTATTATATTCTGTCCTATGGAATTCAGCTGTGATTAGAATCAAAAGTCAAAAGAAATTCGCTGATGAATAAGTTATAACATATATCACAGATTAATGAATTAATAAAGCCTATAATATAAATACCAAGGAATCAGTGATTAGAATCACATTTTTTCCCTTTTGACAAACTCTCTAGATTATACTGTAAATAAGGGCGTAGAGATATTCTATATATCTCTTAATGCCCCTTGACCAAACTTTGTCAGGTTCTTTTTGGTATCCTCCAGATGATTGTCCACTATCTTTGCCTCTTCTATATGCCTTATTATTGTGTCGCTTGTCTCCTTCAACACCTCGTCAATATCGGCAATTTCCCTGTTCATTTCATTAATTTGATGTTTCTGTGAGGATAGAATCTTCATTACTTCTTTTACTTCTCTCTCAATATCGGATACCGAGGATAGGCTCGCCTCAATCTTATCAAGGGCTCTTCCGGACATCTCAACACCATTATTGATAACACTATTATATTTGTTGGAATTATCAATAACCTTTTTTGTAACCCCTTCAATATCTTTAATCAAATCAGAAATATCACCGGTTTGGCTTTTTGTCATCTCAGCCAGTTTTCTCACCTCTTCGGCTACTACTGCAAAACCTTTTCCATGTTCTCCGGATCTGGCGGCTTCAATGGCGGCATTTAACGCCAACAGGTTTGTTTTGCTTGATATTCCTGATATCAGATTAACTATTTCATGGACCTTTTTGAACCTTTCCACCAGCTCCCTGATACTGTTCATGCTGTTTCTATTTTCCTCTTCCAGCCCCCTTAAAATATCAGTCATTTCCTCAATAGCCCTTTTACCTTCCCTTGCTTTACCAGCAGAACCATCGGTTATATCAGTAAGTTTTTTACTTTCATTGTAAAGGGCATCGGTAGATTTATTAGTGCCTATAGTCAAATCAAAGATGCTTTTCATATGTATTTTGACCTTTTCTGCCAGGTTGGCCAGGTCTAGGTGCTGGCTGTTTACTATGTGATGCTGCTTTACAACCTCCTCCAGCATGCCGTTTGTAGATTGAATAAAAGCCTCAGTTTCGCCATGTTCCTGGACTTTCTCCTTCTCATTTTGAAATTGCTCCCTAACTCCATCTATATTGGAGTTTTCCGTTTTAGTCTTTATTGTACTTTTAAACCATCTCAGCATTAGATTACCTCCAAAAAATTACTTACAGTACTGAAAAATATGAAAATTATACTTTTCGGCTTTTGTATTCAGTATACATGAACAATCTTTTTAATCCTGTGACTTAAATCACATTAATTACCGGTTCTCGATGTTAAAATCAACTCATGAATTAACCGATTTAAGGAAATGTTTAGGAGGTTGCATTATGTATTTAGTGAATGAAGAGCGAATAAAGAAGCTAACGGCGGTTCTCAAGCAGCTTAATGAGGGCGTTACCGAGGAGGCCAGGAGAGAAGCCTTGAATATTGTTTCAAATATAGATCCCATAGAACTGTCCGTCGCAGAGCAGCGCCTTATAGAACAGGGAATGAATCCACAGGAACTCAGAAACCTTTGTGACATACATATGGAGGTTCTGAGTGATGAACTCATAAAGTTGAAAAAGAAGATTGAGCCCGGACACATGCTTGATACACTTATTGTTGAACATGAAAAAATCAAAGAGTTTTTGACGGAGCTGGAAGCAATAAATTTGAAAATTCAAAAGCTTGAAAGCTACAACGAAAAACCTGAACTATTTATAAAACTTGAGGCTCTGGCCAATAATATTATCGATGCCGAGAAACATCACATGCGCGAAGAAGATGTCTTATTCCCGGAGCTGGAAAAGAGAAATATAACTGGCCCAACAAGAATCATGAGAATGGAACATGATGACCTAAGAAAGCGAAAGAAAATATTAAAAGAAACCGCAGAGAAGATATCTGATGGTAATTTTACCGAATGCAAAGCTGTTATTGATGAAACCGCCAAGTATATTGTGTTCAATCTAAGAGACCATATTTATAAGGAGAATTACATTTTGTATCCTACAGCTTTAGATGCAATAAATGACGTAAGTTTGTGGGCACAAATGAAAGAGAGATGCGATGAAATAGGTTACTGCCCCTTTACTCCGGGAAAGTAAACAACACCTGTAAAAATTAATTTATTAATATAAAACATTAACGGCAAGTCCGTAATAATTTTAGGAGATGATCAATATGTCA
>JAUZPH010000041.1 GCA_030706065.1 Bacillota bacterium
CTTATAGTCTGATTTACAACAGACTGAAAGATTGATGCTGCAATATCTTCCCTGGCTGCCCCTTCATTTATAAGCGGCTGAATATCTGTCTTGGCAAAAACTCCGCAGCGCGCCGCTATAGGGTATATTACCCTGTAATTTTTCGCAAGTTCATTGAGGCCTGAGGCATCCACCTGGAGCAGTGAAGCCATCTGATCTATGAAAGCTCCGGTGCCTCCTGCACAGGTGCCGTTCATCCTCTGCTCCAGTCCTCCCTTGAAATAGGTTATCTTGGCATCTTCTCCCCCAAGCTCTATTGCAACATCCGTATCAGGAATATATGTTTCAACGGTATGGGTACATGCTATAACTTCCTGTATAAAGGGAATGCCTATCCACCGTGAAACAGCCATTCCACCGGATCCTGTGACCATCAGGGTAATATCATTTTCCGAGTAAGCTTCATAGGCTTCGGTAAACAGTTCAATAATTGTCTTTTTTATATCGGAATAATGTCTCCTGTATTCACTAAATATTCTCCTGTAATTTTTATCGAGTACAACCATCTTTACTGTGGTAGAACCCACGTCCATTCCCAAATGAAATGTTTCCTTCATCTAAATATCCCACCTGTACAAATAATATTGCTTTAGAGCGCTACGTCTTATTGATAAAAATAGATTCTTAGCAAATTCTAACATCAAAAAATTACGTAGTCAATGTACACTTTTTGAAAAAACTTTTAAAAAAAGATTATCTAGCTCATTCCCTACGTTATATTGATGCCTTTACTCTCGCCCATATATTTCGGGCACTTTTTCCCTGTATAAGTATAAAATTTTATTTCCTGACAATAATCTAGATGTAATATGCTTGAAAAAACGGAATATATTATTAACAATCAACAACAATCCCATGGTGTTTCAAAAATCCGTTAAGGAGATATTGAGCATAAAGAAAATGCAATTTCCTGTTTACTCCACCATGCTCTGTATAAAGCCCTTGAAACATATCCATGAAGAAGGAGGATGTTTATGAGCTACTTTGAGAAGGCAAATGAATTCTATAATACAAAAGAGTACAAAAAAGCCATTGAGCTTTATCAAAAGGCAATCGAGCTGAAGGAAAATGAATCTGCATCCTATTATAATGCCGGTGTATGCTTTATCAAACTAAAAGAGTATGAAAAGGCAGTAATCCTTTTGAAGAGGGCTATTGAACTCCGCAGAGACGGGAAATACTTTTTTAATCTGGCATACTGCTATGCTATGTTAAAAGATAATCGTAAAGCACTGATATATTTTAATACTGCCTGGAGTATAGACAATAATGATAAGGATTGTGAAAAGGCAATTAAATTAATTATTCAAGGCTATAAGAAAAATCCCCGTTAAAGGGATTTTTACCATTCACCGGCCATTGAGGCATTTCGATGGTCCAGGTTAAACCTTGAGCTATTATAATAATTTCCTCCTTTGTAAAAGGTAGTATCTACATTTACCCACTTTCCATTCACGTACGCCTGATTCCAGGCATGACTTACCCAGCTTACTCCATTAAACCCTTCGCCGGTAATGAGCCTTACCTTTATATCTATGGCTCTGCACATAGCCACATACAGGCAGGAATAGTCAAAACATATACCCTTTCTTTCATTAAATGCGGTAATGGCACCGGACTTTGTACTGAAATCATTATTGAGTATTCTTTCAGCTTTTGCATCGTCGTACTGTATATTTTTTCCAACCCAATCATACAATATCCTTGCCTTCTCATTATCGCTTTTGGCCCCGGCAGTCAGTTTCCTTGCCATATTGTCAATTTCCGCATCAGATTTTATCCCTTCTTCCAAAGTGACACCATTATAATATACTATTGTTCCGCTGGTTCCTTCAGAACTGTCCGACGCCTGTCTAACTTCAATTTTCATTGAATTATTGATAATATTAGGTATCTCTTTTGCGAAGTTTGAGTTGGCTATCGGCACAATAACATCCTTGCAGATGTAATCATATAGCTTGGACTCAGCAAGGTATCCATTAAAATTACTATCTACCTTCAAGTATGCTGCAATATTGAAAACCACCGAAAGCAGAATTACGTAGCATATAGACCTTGGGATTTCAAACACTGCAGATATTACCCTGCGGAAAAGTTCACTCTTGTTTGCTAGAGCCTTTTCAAGAACATCGAGTACAGGAAAAACCAGTACCACATTTATTATATAGAAAAAGGACTTTAGGATTTCATATATTAATAATATCAATATAGGAAGTACCGCAAGATATAAAAGCCACTGCTTGTCCTCTAATGTAATGTTTATCACTGTCGGAATGTAATTATAGATATCCCTATATATGCCTGAATCATGCTGAACAAATATCTTTCTCAGAAAGAACAGCCCCAATATCATTGATATGATAAAGCCAACATCAGCCTCGCTGGAGGTTATATCCTGCTTCAAGCCGACGGAAGAAAAACTGTATATATATCCCCGTATCAGAGGGTAAAGAAAAGCCAAAATCAGAATAATCGATATCACATTGATTTTCAAAATTCAATCACCTTCTCCCCTGAATATAACTATATTGCCGACCTTTCTTTAAGGCTCCCTTCTAGTCTTCAATCTCTACTTCCATTACCTTCTTTATTGCAGATTTAGCGACTTCCCATGTATATCCCCTGCTAACGAGGAAACGAAGCAGCTTTTCATATAGCTTTCTGTTATCCCTTTCCCTCTTCGAAAGTACAGAATATTTCTTTCCTGCCAGAATCTCGGCACCTTCAATTTCAGAAACCTCACTTATGGTATCCTGAATTTCTTCAATAATGTCATCCTCTACGCCCTTCTTAATCAAATCGTACCTCAGCTTATTCCTGCCTACGGATCGGCTTTTCTCCTTCATATACATCTCTGCATACCTCTTGTCATCCAAAAAATCGTACTGCTTTGCGAAATCTATGGCTTTATCAATAGTACGCAAGTCATAGCCTTTTTTGAGGAGTCTGTCCCTTAGTTCCTTTTCAGTCTTGTAGCTTCTTTCTATAAACTTTAAGGTATCATTCTTGGCTTTGATAACATTATCGTTGTCAATGATCTCCTTCATCTCATCCAACTCTACGATTTTCGAAATCTTTAACCCGTATCTATACACTATCTCGGCATCGCAGCTGAAAGCATACTCATTATTTAAATACACATTTACTCTTTTCTTGTTATTTCTCTGTATTTCAATCTTGGAAATGACCTCCGGCATAGCTTCTTACCTCTTATTTTCTCCCTTTTAAAATGTGAATTGTAGGGTCTTTAAATACCTCTTTTGCCACATTATATATTTCCGTATTACTTATATTCTCAATTCTTTTCATATCCTCAATGAACTTATTGATTTCCTCGCCGTCAAGGCACTGGTGCAGTACATAGCTTGCCAGGTCAGTAGAGTCCTCAAGGGTTGATGCCACTGCAGTCTTTAATACTTTCTTCATTAGGAGCAGCATCTCATCCTCTAGAGAAGTCTTGCCACTTTTAAACTCTTCTATACAAGTATCTATGGTTTCCATAGCTTCTTTAATATACTTGTCTCTGACTGCTGTATATATATATATGGTTTTAATGTCATTTGATGTATCAAGATGAGTGTAAACATCATAGGCGAGTCCCCTCTTCTCTCTTAATTCTCTGAACAAAATTGAATTGGCACTCTCACCAAGCTTATGATTCAAAATTCTGAGGGCTAGTTCCCTTTCCTTTGGGAGATCATTAAAGGTATAAAGATAAACAATAGTGCTTTGCTCAATATTGCTCTTATAGGTGGTCTTCTTCCTCTTAACATTCTTCTCCCTAATAAAGTCCACTCTGACCGGTTTTGCAGGTTTCCAGCATCCAAAGTATTTTTTGGTGATATGCAGAACCTCCTCATGGCTCATTGGCGATACAATTACAAGAAAGGCATTATTAGGTAAATAATATCGGTTATGAAAAGAGGTTATGCCTTCTCTTGTGAAACTTTTAATAGTTTCCTCCGTACCGATGACATCGAATTTCAACGGACTTTCCTTGAAACCATAGAAGTTTACCATTCTGTAGCTGTAATCCTCTATGTCATCACTGCTGGAGTTGTATTCCGCCAGTATGACATCTCTTTCCTTCTCCATCTCTTCCTCAGGAAAGGTTGAATTTATCAGCATATCCGCCATCAATTCCGCTGCCCTTTCCAGTTCTTCGTCAAGAGCAGTTATACTGTAGACAGTGCTTGTGTAATCTGTGTAGGCATTATAGTCGCCGCCTAAAAACTCCAGGTCGTTATTCAGTTTCTCGTTATTCCTTGTATGGGTTCCCTTGAAAAGCATATGCTCAATAAAATGAGCTATCCCCCTCTCATCCGCTTTCTCATAGAGGGCTCCAACCTTGATACCACATTGTATTGAAGCTATTTGGGTATCTTTCTTAAGAGTTATCACCCTTAATCCGTTTTCAAGAATTGTATCTACTGCATCCAATTGTTTATAGTCCATAATCTACTCCACTCACGTTATTTAAAGATGTGTGAGTTTAAACATTAACAAATTCACCTAAGAAAATATCGAATCTTCACCGATTTTTCCGGATGTAAAATTTCAACGAATTAGAATTCAATTTAGAAGAAATTTTACATCCAAGGTAATAAATTAGAATATGAACTCACACATCCATATATGTCTCTTCATATTTTACTAGATTACATTTAAAAATGCCATATCATATATTACAAAATAAATCTTGCAAAATAGACAAAGTTAAATCGTTACTTCACAAAATTCAATATGATAAAAATAACTTTTTATGTTATAACAAAATTAAAATCAGCCGCAGCACAAGCTGTCGGCTGTTTTTTCTTAAGATGTGTGAGTTTAAACATTAACAAATTCACCGGAGAAAATATCGAATCTTCAACGATTTTTCGGAGGTGATAAATTAAATTATAAACTCACACAGCCATAGTATAGGAGGGTGTGAAAAATATAGTTATTCTTTTTCGCGGGCCGCTCGTGGAACCACAAGCGGGTATCGAAACTTATAGAATATCTCTTTTTCACACCCTCCTAGAAAGAAGCACAAATTTATAACTTAATGGAATTTTCTAGTCATTGACCTCTTCAAACTGATCCTTTCCTACTCCGCAGAGTGGACAAAGCCAATCCTCCGGCAGATCCTCAAAGGAAGTACCAGGTACTATTCCGTTATCCGGATCCCCCTCAGCCGGGTCATAGATATATCCGCAGGCTAAACAAACATACTTTTTCATTAAAATCACATCTCCTTTTAGATATTATTCTGCTATTGTTATTATATAACAATAATTAAACTTTATCCAGCTAAACCTTCCAATCTTTCCATTCATATTATACTTCATTACTGCCTTCCTTATTCCAGAAGAAAGTTATACTATCCAATTCGTATTTGTCAATATAATAGCGTAATATATTCTGTTTTTTCCTTATATATTTCTCGATTTTTTTATAGTACTTCCTCTTGTCAAAGAAGACTTCAACATCTTTGCCGCCATAATATTGCTGCTCATATATGTTTGCTATCTCCTCCAGATAACCTTTCAGTTTATCATCCTCAATATTATTCAAGTATTCGTGTTCCGACTGGCTGTTCCTGTTATCAATTCCCAGTGATACCAATCTATCTTTTGTATGATAATAGAGCAGATTTATTTTATCGCTCTTAAAAATCCTTCTCACTGCAGCCATATGCGTCCATTTCCTTATACTGAGATGAATCATCCCGAACACCAGCGCAATTCCTGTTGCAGCTATAACTATATACAGTAAAACCTTCAAAAGCGAAATAGAAAAGGTTTTAATTTTGTTTACAACAGCCACCTTGGTATCAGTAAAAGCTTTTACATCTACAGCTTCACCTTTTGAACTTTTTAACTTTGAAATATTCTCATTACTCTTTTCAACAACATCGGAACCGGGCTTCGGTATCGTAGGAGTGCATTCCAGTACAGCCCACAGGTTATACTTGGCTGAAACCAGCACCTCACACCATGCATGAGCCATGTTGCTCTTAACAACATACAACCCATCACTGTCCTTTACAGGCGTCATTGCAAAGCCTTCAACGTATCTTGCAGGAATACCTTCCATTCTGCAGAGCATAACTGCAGTTGTAGCAAAATAAGTACAATACCCCTTCTTTTCATCAAACAAAAAGTAGTCGACAAAATCTCTATCTTCGGGCAGCCGGGATACGTTGACTTCATAAGGATAGTTATTCCTAAGATACTGCATGATACCATATATCTTATCTTCTTCACTTTTTGAGTTCGATGTAATCTGTTTTTCCAATTCTCTTGTTCGGTTTGTTATACTTATGGGAATCTGCAGAAATTTATCGTATCTAGTCTTGACATCATCATAGGCCACTGCTGTTGGAGTACTGTTGTCAACGGGATCATAATCAAATTTCATGCCATTATCATGAAACTTTCTAAAATCATCCATGCCGGTGCTGCTCTCATAGAAACTGACGTTATAATAACTCATTCCAAGCTCCTTATCCAGCAGCATGTAAAGGTTGTCCGCACTACTTCCGACAGTTTTCCTGGGTGCCGTAACAATAACTGTATTATTGGGAGTAAAAAGAGACGTGCTTTCCATGCTTTCGTTGTACACTGTCAGATTTTTAGGTTCTCTAAAAGGATCATTCGGAGATTTTCCCAAAAGCCTGGCCTGAACCTCCGGCTGCAGTAGCATGGTTATTGGCCTGTCGGATACAAAAAAGTTATTCGTCATTTTTTCCCAGTGGCTGCCGGTATACTCATCCTTGATATTTCCCTTCAGATAGTATGGCTTGTCACTTTCAACTCTGAAGACATTATCCTCTTTTACCTTGAGGGGCCCCCCAAGCCGCCATTTATCTCCATACCCGTCGTTTGAAAGGTCATAAAGCTTCTTCATGTTGTCATCAACATTTTTTAAAACTCTCTCATTCATTATCTTTCTTATCTCTGAGGTACTCTTATAACCCGTAATCTGTATAAGCGTAACTGCAGATATAAACACCAAAGATATGATTACAGAATAATACAGAACTATCCTCTTTATATTCAGCTTTAACATGAGCCTTTGGCCTATGGCTCTAACTTTAATGTTTCTATATATATTTATACACATATAGACTATTAATATTAGAACAGATACTCCCATATATATTTCGTAATCATAAGTGTAAAAGGATACATTACATAAGAACAGATACTGAAGTACTAAAAACCAATTGCCTTTATTGAGCCTGTCGAGCCTGAGCCATAGAAAAGTGATAAACCCGACAATCGGTATTGCAGCAGGAAGTATATAATAAAAATCTATGGGCTGGCTGTAGTATACCTTCATATTTAAATCACTAAAAAATTTGAAAACCTTCTCAAGTGTGTTGAAGTTGAGATACTGCATATATACAACATAAGCAATCCCTAATAATGATAAAATAGTGATTCTGAAATATTTATTCATAAATATTTGACTGTACATCTTCTCGATTATTATTGAGCACAGCATTATGAAGAGAATTATCAGATAATCTGTTCCTGAAATGGTATAGAACTTCCCGGCAATAACTGCTTCTATGAATATTGAAAAAAATATCAAAATCCTGGCAAGCTTACCTGTCAAAAAAGACTTTATAAAGCCAAAAAGCTTGTTTCTGTATTTCATGTATTAATGCCTCCTCAAACAAGGTTAAATTTCCTCAATATAGCTGCGGAAATTTATGTTTTAATTTATCGACTTCAAAATAAATCGGTGAAGATTCGATATTTTCGAAGTCGAATACTAGAGGTTTAAATTTCCGCATCTGTAATCATCTCTCTCAAAGACATACAGCCTATCATCATTCTTTCAAGCCTGGCCTTATTGTCAAAAGCCTTTGCATCCTCCATGCAGAAAGAAACGGCCAGATCATATCCTGAATCCTTCAAGGATAGAATGTTATCTGTGATATTATCATCCAGAACGGGAATAACCAACAGTATTTTATGGCTTCTGTGGAAGTTATGGATCAGTTGGTGCATGAATTCCGTCATTTTTTGTTCCCCGTCACTTATTTGGAGCACCATAAAATCTATAAAGTTTTCAAAGTCTTGTCTGCAAGTTATCCTGTTTAGGCTGATTACCTTTTTATTCAGGTATACATCCACATCCAATTCTTTTCTTGACAAATTATCTATAATTGATACAGCCATGCCTATCAGCTGTTCCTCAACAAGGCCTCCTGAAAAGTCATAATTTTTTTTATTCATATCCACAAGCACAACATACTGTTCCCCGGATATTGTTTCCGTGTTCTTTACATACAACTCGTTGAACTTCGCACTGATTTTCCAGTGAATCTTTTTCAGATTATCTCCGACCCTATATTTTCTTACATCTTTTATTACAGACTGTTCTTCATTTGTTGAATTAATATCCACCTTTTCCAGAAATATATCCCTGCCGCCTTTGTCAATATCCTTAATGGAATATAGTCTGGGATACACCTTGATATCAACATTTTTATCTATCTTTCTGACATAGGTAACTATATTGAAAATATCGGTTACATGTGCTTCAACCCTGCCAAGGTGATACACACCCCTCTTCCGAAATACTATGTTGCACCTTATCCACTTATTCTCGTCAGCCGTGAGGTTGATCATTTCGCCGCTGTAGCTGCTGTCACTATACCGCATGGCCTCGCCGTCAATTTTCAGGTATGGAATTGGAAAAGCCAGATTAAGATTGATCTTGGTTATGCACTCTCCCTGGTCACCGGTACTATAATAATCTCTTTTAAAATCGATATCCACATCGAAGCAGTGTCTTGTGATAATTATATGAAACAGTGCTAAAAAAATCGTCAATAAAAAAATGTAAAAGACAAGATACGGATACGGGCCCCCTATACTTAACGCCATTATTCCAACCAGTACACTTAATACCAGATATAATTTATTGACCTTTAACATAGCCTAGTACCTCGGGATACTTATTCTGTCAAGAACATCCCTTACAGTATCCATATCCGACATACTGTTGGCCCTGGCTACCGGAGAAAGAATGATTCTGTGGCAGAGAACCTGATATACATTCTTCTTAACATCATCGGGAATGACGTAATCCCTTCCTTCGATAAGTGCAGAGGCCTGAGCAGTTCTCAGCAGGGCAATGGATGCTCTTGTACTTCCACCGAGGGCAATATATTTACTGTTCCTGGTGCCCTTTACTATATTTATAATATAGTCAACTACAGGTTTGGCAGCATGTATCTCAGTTACCTGCCTCTGAAGGGCCAGAATGTCATCCTTGTCAATTATGCTGCCAACAGCCTCTTTTCTTTCATTAAGAGTAAGGAGTATATTCCCCTCGCTCTCTGCGTCAACATAACCTAATTTCACCTTTATCATGAATCTGTCCAACTGTGCCTCCGGAAGCATAAAGGTTCCTTGGTGTTCAACGGGATTCTGCGTTGCAATAACAATGAAAGGGCCATCCATATAATAGGTTTCAATTCCCTCGGACACCTGTTTCTCCTCCATTACCTCCAGTAGTGCAGACTGCGTTTTAGGTGATGTCCTGTTTATCTCATCCGCAAGAAGTATGTTTGTGAAAACAGGCCCTTTCTTAAACTCAAAACATTGCTCCTTCTGATTATAAATTGAGACCCCCAATATATCCGACGGCAGCAGATCCGGTGTACACTGAATTCTTCTATATTGAAGATTTATCGTCTTTGCCAGAGCTTTTGCCAGAGTTGTTTTCCCAACTCCCGGAACGTCTTCCATAAGTATATGTCCACCAGCTATGATACCTTTTATTATGTCTGTAATCTCTTCTCGCTTGCCTAAAATTGACTTTTCAACATTTTTTACAATCTTCTTTACAATTTCATTTTGAAGCATACAATCACCTCATTATATATTTTTAACATATACTACAGATGGGGAAATTTAAACCTTAAGTATTCGACTGAGAAAATATCGAATCTTTACCGATTTTTCCGGATGCAAAATTTCATCATATTTTCAGCAATAAAATATCCAATCTCCACGGATTTTTATTGCTGACTGATTAAAAGAAATTTTACATCCTAGGAAATAAATTAAAATGTAAATTTCCGCATCTTTATCAACGGTATTTGCCACCATACCACCTATACATACTTATTCTTCATAAGATGTTAATATCCTTCTATATTTGAATAATTATAGCAAAAGTGATACATTATACCTTACACTTGATTTGTTGATACACTTCATACTCAATTGAGTTTGCTTCGAAATGAATTACTGTGGTCTGACCACTTAAAGTTTATATTCCTAATCATCTGCATATATATATATCCTCTTAGAATAATTTTCAAAGAACATAGTATAATATATAATATGTGAAAAACACTACTGATCTAAAGTATTTCATACTAAGGTATTACTGGAGGTACTCTGATGTTTACGAGTGAAGGCTATCATAAGCACAATAAAATTGTACAACTTAATATAAGCACTAAAGAAGCTACGCATTCTTCTGCAAAATTTCTTCATTATCCTATTAGCAATGAAGAAATTTTACTTATTGTTTCAAAATGTTTAAATATTAAAAGAAAAGAGCTTCAGTTGTTGAAGGAATTATAAACAATATGCTTATGAAAAACGGCCTCCGGATATTGGAGACCGCTTTTTCATTCTTGTCGTAAATGGCAGTTTGTTTAAGCCCTTTACTGCACTTTCAGAAAATTATTATTCATATGTCCTTTTGACATTCTTCATAATATATTCTATCAATTGTTTTGCATCATAAACCATATCCGACAGCACCCTTTGATTCACGAGAATACCAAGCATAAAGTTTGTCCCATTATACAGTGTAGATTTTCTTTCCAATTCCATTATAATCCGCATGTAGTCTTCACTGCATAAATTATCATTTTCCCGCTTAATCAATATGATAAATTTATTTTCCTCTATGCGGCTTATCCAGTCTGTTCTTTTATCAAGTTCATTTGCTACTATTGAAATTATATTAAATATATTATAGTCTCTGACATTCTCATTTTCATATTCATGTGCGAATTTTATCTCTAATAGTGCAATAGAGATACAGGCATTGGAGGTCTTGGAAAGTTCAATTTCAGCAGGCAGTCTTTCATGTGCAAATCTGCTGTTAAACACCTCTGTTTTTTCATCCCTGATTGCTGCATTATTTATATTTTCTACATACTGCTTTAAATCCTCTTTGCAATTAAACTCTATACCGTCGATAAAAGAAGTATCATCCATCACTTTATAAGCCTCAATAATGTACTTTTCCTCACCCATAACAAAAGGCATAGCCGTGTGCAGTACAATGTCCTCTCCATTAAAGTACAGCTTGATAAAGCTCCTTCCTTCATTGAAGGCCCTCATTCCAACACAGTTGCTGCATGGGCCTTCATTTCCGGAAAACTCATAACAGTAGCCTTCATTAATACTGTTATAGTCCTTGTCGAATAAAATTCGCTTACTTATGGGATTAATGACCCTGATGTCATCATATATATTTCGTAAAATCATCAATGTCTGTTGAAGTTTATTAAGGTTTTCCATATTACCTACCTCACCTGCTGATTAATATGTCCCTTATATATTCCGGAGAATATATTTTGGTGTCTATTACAGTTATACTAATATTCTCGACAAAGATGTCATCGAATATCTTAATTCCGAACTCTTCTTGAAATTCATCCATATTACCCTTACTGGCTTCAAACCTGCGGAATAATTCTGCTTCATCAAGTTTTTCCGGATTTATAAAGTAATTAATATTATAACTATTGAGCAGTGACCTGGCAGTTTCGAAATTATCCTTTTTAATAATAAGGCCGACAACAACACTTTCATACAAATTATCACCATTTTGCCTTATTGTAATTCCAAGAACAGCTGTATCCTTTCTTCTTTTAACATTAAGGTTTCTAAAAGGTATATCCTTCTCCTTTAACATCCTAATCAATTTATCTGTTCCGGATATATATGCCCTGTTCTGTTCTCCATACAAAAATTGTTCATCGATTACTGCAAAACAAGTACCGGAATCTGTCAGTTCCATAAGCAATCTCAATTTATAACCTTCAGCATCTTTTAACCTATAATATTGAATGTTTGTTATACAGTCCTTCTCATTTCTTTCCTGTAAAATCTTTGGTTTATCCTTTTTAAAAAAATTCATTCTGCTCACCTTTTATAAAAAAATATTTTGTCAGGAGACTTAATAATTGGATATTTCTTAACAAATTTTCTAATTTAGTGTCCTGTTCATTCATATTCTTTACACTTCCACCTCTGGTAATCCCAACCTATATATAATTATAACATTACCCACGGTTTTTTCAAAGAAAAGGACAGAGGATTCTCTGCACTGTTCTTATTCCGCCATGTCAACATGACAAGGGACATTTATAATATATGGTTTCTTTGAGATAACGAGCCATGCTATAAGACTCATTATTCCAATTACTGTATACATCAGGCCCATTACCAGAATCCGGTTTGAGAAATCAAGGGAAATCACAAACATTCCGATACTGCCAAAAAAAGTGAATGCACAGCTCATGAGCGAAGAAGCTGCACCTGTATCTCCCTCCAGCTGCTCGATCATAAGATTAGTCCTGGGCGGCCCCATGATACTCCCTAAGAGTGATGCAGGAACCATTGCCAGCGCAAATATCCAGGGGCTTAAATTTCCAATTGTACTCAGCAGTAGCCCACTGATAATTGTCACTATATAACCCAGGGTTATGATGGAATTGCTCTTATAACGTTTCGATATTTTGATGTATAACAAAGGCCCTACCATGAAAAACACCGCATTAGCTGCAAAAAAGTAGCTGTAAGTCCTTTCACTGAGCCCAAAACCATCGACATATATATATGACGAAGCGGATATAAACGACATGGAAGCAATAGACATCATTGAAAAAGTGATGAGAAGTGATGTAAAGCTCTTATTTCTTGCCACAACTCCCAATCGGCCTATGGATTTCAGGATACTACCGCTGTTCCGTATATCGATGGTCTCTTCCATAGCAATACTTCCTGATAAGGCAAGAATTCCTATGACAGTCAGTACAACAAAAACTCCCCGCCAGGAAAGCGAGCTTAAAATCACTGCACCAACCACCGGCGAAATTATTGGCGATAGCATTCCCATGGACTGGACCACCGCAAGAATGCCGAGGCGCCTCCTTCCGGTATAAACATCCTTTACTATTGCCGTGGCTACAGCAGTAGCCGCCCCGCAGCCTACAGACTGCATTATTCGAAAAACAATGAGCTCATATACGCTGGCTGAAAAGACACATAGTAAACTTGCAGCCACGTATACACTCATACCTGTTAGAAGTATGGGTTTCCTGCCGTATTTATCACTTAAAGGGCCCCAGAACATTGTCCCCACTGCATAGAAAATGAAGAAGAGGGTCAATGTAAGGTTTATCATGCCCGGAACTGTTTTGAAACTTTCAACCATCCTGGGAAGCGCCGGAAGATATATGTCCGTTGACAAGGGTATGAAGGCACTCAGGAAGGCTATAAAAGCAACAAATCCCCGATCTCCAAGATACTTCTGCCTTTTCGTAATCATTCCATCAATTCTGTTTGTATTATTCATATCCAGCCTCCGATTAATTTTCGTTCTATAAAAGTTAC
>JAUZPH010000410.1 GCA_030706065.1 Bacillota bacterium
AGCAGCGTTATTACTGCAATTCCTGCTCCCTATACCTTCAAGCTTACAGGGCATATAAGCTTCCTTGCCATATTTTCATTGATAGCCCTTGGTTTTATAACTGGTATCAGCTTTTATATAAATGGAATAGTTCTAAAAAGGATCCCTTTGCTTGCAGCTGGCCTTGTAAGTAATTCCAGTGTAATATTCACTCTTCTGTGGGCATGGATTTTCTTCAGAGAACCAATAAATATTCATATAATATTGGGTTCTGTTACTTTTGTCGCAGGCATTATCCTGATAAATATTCCAAGAAAAATCAGAGTTACAAATGCCATATAAAGCATAATATCTTAAATAAATAAAAAAGGAGCAAAATTATGAGTACTAAAAAAGGAGTAAAAATTAGTGTAGATGCTCGAGGTGTTAAAGGAAAACTGGACCATGTATGGCGCTATATCGGTTATGATGAGTGCAACTATACTCATACCCCTGAGGGAGAAGAGCTGATTTCCAAATTTGGCAGCCTGGAAGATGGCCCCTATTACATAAGAACTCATCATATATTTTGTACAGGCAATATGCACGGCACCTATAAATGGGGATCAACAAATGCATATACTGAAGATGCCAATGGAAATCCAATATATTATTGGGAAACAATTGACAAAATTCTGGATGTATTCCTCAGAAATAATTGCAAGCCTTTCGTTGAATTAGGGTTTATGCCGATGGATCTTGTAGATATGTCCTCCTGGACAGACATTAATGAATGGAACCTGTATGAAAATTATAAAAGACGCGGCTGGAACTCCCCTCCAAAGGATTATAACAAGTGGTATGACCTGGTTTTTAATTTTGCTGCCCATTGTGTAGAGCGATATGGACAGGAAGAAGTGCTGACCTGGTATTGGGAGTTATGGAACGAGCCCGATATATTTTACTGGAATGGCACTATAGAAGAATTCTTCAGGCTCTATGATTATACCGAAGCTGCTCTACATGCAGTTTTAAAAGGCGCCAGATTCGGTGGGCCAGCTACCACTTCGCCTGCACCGGGATCAATGTCACTTGATTTTCTTGAAAAATTTTTAGTTCATTGTTCTAATGGAGAAAATTATTTTACAAAGGAAACCGGTACCCGACTGGATTATGTAACCTTTCATGCAAAAGGCGGCGGCTTCCCCTTCAACCTGAATGCACCTAAAGCTACCCCTTCCACAAAGTCGTTAATTTCTCAGGTAAAGACCGGCCTTGAAGCCTTAAAAAAGCATGGTTTTGGTGACCGGGAGGTCGTACTGTCCGAGGCAGACCCTGATGGCTGGGCAGCAGGAGGAAGATTTGAAAATGCAAATATGAATTTTAGAAACACCGAATATTATGCAAGCTATGTGGCCTCAGCCTATCACAATATAAACAGGCTTTCCAAAGCAATGGGAATGGACGTAAAGCCGCTGGCCTGGGCTTTCATGTTCATTGGTGAGAGGTGTTTTGAAGGTACCCGCACTTTTTCAACTCAAGGCATCAATAAACCAATATTTAATTTATTTAAGCTGTATGCCAAAATGGGCAGCAAGGCACTTCACTTTGAAAGCTCAGGAGAAAAGGACATTCTTTCATATAATGATAATTTCGGAACCGGTGAGGAACCGGAGGTTTCAGGCATGGCATCAGTGAGCCCCGATGAAGCAATACAAGTTATGGTTTACAGCCATCATGATGACTGGGCTATTGAAAAGGACTTTCAAGTTAAACTTCAAATAGAAAACTGGCGGCTTGGCGAAAAAATAGAAATAAAACACTATAGAATTGACAAAACTCACAGCAATGCATATACGGAATGGTTAAATCAAGGGAAGCCTGATTACCCGACAAAAGAGCAATACGGGGCAATTAAATCAAGAGATGGTTTGGAGTTGTATGAAAAGTTCATAACAGCCGAACTGAAGGATTATGCGGTTACACTTGAGTTTAATCTTTCTTCACATGCTGTTTCATTTATTGAGATTTCAAAAGCATAGTTAGAGTCAAAATGAGCATTCATATGTAGATGAATGCTCTCTCTGTTCCTCAGTTAATTCCCCCTCCCACTTTCTCCCTTCCAATCTTTAATACCCTCCATTTACAGGTCAGTAATTCATATTTTATCCCGAAATAAATTATTCAACACTTATTTGCTAATTTATACCATCTGATACAGGATTTTGTAACTGAATGCAGAATAATATAATAGACATATGATTTTACTTAGTGTATAGATGCGGCATTGATTTCATCTATTTTTTTAAGAACTGGAGGGTAAAAATATTATGAACGTCCTTAAATTAAGCAAAGTTATAGGTGTTCTTGAAGTAGTAACAGCTTTAAAGGAACTTCAGGAGGAAATAGTGTTCGTTTTGAATGAAAATGTACTGATTTTCAGATTTATAGAAAGCCTGAGTTTTAATGGAGTTAATATAAACAGGTTAAAGATAGTAAATGAAATCCTTTTTAATTTCAGAGTCCTGCTGAAAGATAAATACAGCGGCGGAATTATTACTGAAGTGAAAAGCCTCAGTGAGGTTTTAGAAAATATAGATGCCGGCGAAGCCGACAGGTATATGCTGGTATTACTGACTGATGAAAAGGATAGGCATTTTATCAGTGATATAATTCAACAATTCATATATATAGACCTGCACATTGATGTAATGTTGGAAAAGGAAGAGGATGACAGAAATGCTGTTAAAGCCTTTAAAGAGTATTTCAACGAAATAAAAACCTCCCTTAAAGCTGCCCGTAAAGGAATTTCCGATGCGGCGGCAAGGACTCAGTTTCAATCAGGGAAATATATATTTATTAAAATAATCGATGAGATTGAAAGCATGGTCCTTGAGGCTGAAGAAAGAGAACTTACCGTTGCAGTAATGGCAACAAAAAAATCCGGTAAAAGCGTAATAGTAAACAGCTTTTTAGGAAATGACTATGCCCCCACCAGCTTTGAACTGGCCACTCCCAATTCAATAATTTATAAGCGTAATATTGAAGATCAGATAGTATTAAATTATAAAAACGGGTACAAGGAGTTTCCAAACGTTGATTTATTAAGAAATTATATAGAGGGGATATATAAAAATGCTGAAATTGATATAAAAAGAGGACATACAGTAGAGGATATGTACATACATTACATAAACCAAAATCAAAACCTCAATAGTTTTACAATAATAGATACACCGGGTCCAAACCTGGCAGGCAGCAACCATAAAGAGATAGCATATAAATGGATTGAAGCTGCGGATGTGGTTATCTTTGTAATAGACTACAGCAAATACCTTACAAATGATGAAGAAAACTACTTAAGCGATATAAAAACCATTTTTGACAAGTATAACAAATCCAGTTCCTTTATTGTGATTGTGAACAAAATTGATTTACTGTATGCCAGCGGAGAAAAAAACTCCGTTGTGAGGTTTTTGGACTTTTTAAAATTCAGGCTCAAGGAACTTGGCTACAAAGGCTTTGTCATTTTTGCCGCCTCCGCCCTTCAGTACTTTTCAGCAGTAAAGGTGCCCAAGCTTAAAGGCTGTGAACATCTTCATGATGTGGCTTCTGAAAGGCTTATCAAGGAATTAAGAAAATGCAAAACCAATTATATGGGCAGGAAGGAACTGTCACTGATTAGAATTTTGGAGGATTATATAAGAGACCTTGAAGACTATCAGGGAATTATCGATGCAGACCTGAACTGCATTCTTGAAAAAAGCGGGATATCCAGAGTGATGAATTATACTAATTATATTGCAACTCAAAAGGCCGGTGTGGAACTGTATAAAGCCGTAATGAGGAAAATTGACGATAGGTTTGTTAATATAAAAAACAACTTCCTTTCTTTTCAACTTGCTTATCTTAACGAGAGGATAACTGTAAGGCAGCGGGAGAAAGAAGAACTGCTCGCTGCCATTAAAAAGTTATATGAAATGGTTGAAATTGCAGATACGGATATAAAAGTAGCTTTGGATTTTACGGACCTCATAGATGATATTGAGACAGAAT
>JAUZPH010000411.1 GCA_030706065.1 Bacillota bacterium
GCCGCCTGCGAGGCAGATGGGGATATAGTAGTCTTTATTACCCAGGATGTAATAATCAGGGATAACAGATGGCTTGAAAAATTAGTGGCCCCAATAGTTGGGGGAGAGGCTGAGGCCTGCTTCAGCAGACAGTTGTGTGAGAATAGCAGCATTGAGAAATATATCAGAGAAAAAAATTACCCGGCGGAATCCAGAGTGGTGACAAAAAATGATATTAAGGCATTGGGCCTGGGGACTTTTTTCTTTTCGGATGTTTCTTCAGCTATGGAAAGAAAAATGTTTCTTGAGCTGAACGGGTACGACAGGAAGGACCTGATTACAAACGAGGACATGTATATATGCCATAAGCTCATAACAAACGGGTATAGAGTAAAATACTGCGCCGATTCCGTGGTAGTTCACTCTCATACCTTTACTTTTATGCAGTTATTAAGAAGGTATTTCGATACCGGAGTTTTTATGAAACAAAATGAGTATTTTCTTCAATATGGAGCCAATAAGAGTGGTTTGGGCTTGTTAAAATATGTTTTGAAAAGAGCTTTTGAGGAAAAAAACTTAAGAGTGGCCCTGACAGCAATACCAAATTTTGCTGCCAGATTCATAGGCATGGCGCTGGGAAAAAGGTACAACGTATTGTCAAGGAAAGTCAATATATTCCTGGCATCTAATAAAAGCTACTGGCTCAGCCAGGACTGCTGAAAACAATAATTTAGGAGGGAAAGAAATGAAAGGTATTATTCTGGCGGGAGGGTCAGGCACAAGGCTTCATCCTGTTACAAAATCAGTTTCAAAGCAGATACTTCCGATTTATGATAAGCCAATGATCTATTATCCGCTTTCTGTTCTTATGCTTTCAGGGATACGGGAAATATTAATAATTTCTACACCTAGAGATATAGGATGTTTTAAGGAACTTCTCGGTGACGGCAGCGACCTGGGAGTGAGGTTTGAATATGCTGTTCAGGAACAGCCGAGAGGTCTGGCAGATGCATTTATCGTAGGAGAAAAGTTTATTGGCTCCGATAAAGTGGCCCTGGTGCTTGGGGACAACATTTTCTATGGATATGGGTTCTCGGAAAGGCTTCAGAGAGCTGTTTCAAGAGAAGAAGGCGCTACAATTTTCGGCTACCATGTAAGTAACCCAAGAGAGTTTGGCGTGGTTGAATTTGATAAGGATATGAATGTAATATCTATTGAAGAAAAGCCTTTAGAACCGAAATCAAATTATGCAGTTCCGGGACTTTATTTCTACGATAACTCTGTAGTGGAAATTGCAAAGAATGTCAAGCCATCAGCCAGAGGGGAAATAGAAATCACATCCGTAAACAATGAATATCTGCGCAGAGGGAAGTTAAAGGTTGAACTTTTCGGCAGAGGCATGGCTTGGCTGGATACAGGAACCCATAGAGGGTTATTGGATGCGGCGAATTTCGTGGAAGCAATACAAACCAGACAGGGGTTATATGTGGCATGTTTAGAAGAGATTGCATACCGCAAGGGCTTTATAACGAGGGAGCAGCTGATACAGCTGGCAGAGCCGATGCTGAAGACCGAGTACGGGAAATATATGCTCCACGTGGCAGAAGAAAAGTAGAGAGGTATTAATATGGGCAAATTTAATTTTATAGAAACTAAAATTAAGGATTTGTATATAATAGAGCCTATGCTTTTTGGAGACAATAGAGGTTACTTTATGGAAAGCTACAATAAAAAGGACTTTTTTGAAGCTGGGCTTACCATGGAATTTGTACAGGACAATGAGTCAAAGTCAAAAAAAGGCGTATTGAGAGGAATGCATTTTCAGACAAGGCACACCCAGGGGAAGCTTGTTAGGGTTACCGAAGGAGAGGTATTTGATGCAGCTGTAGATCTGAGAAAGGGGTCTCCAACCTTTGGGCAGTGGGAAGGAGTCCTGTTAACCAGTGAAAACAAGAGACAGTTCTATGTTCCCGAAGGGTTCGCCCACGGATTCCTTGTAGTATCAGATACAGCAGTTTTTAATTACAAGTGCACTGATTATTATGCCCCTGAATTTGACAGCGGCCTGCTTTGGAATGATGAAGAAGTCGGCATTCAATGGCCTCTTGAAGGGATAGAGGAGATTTTGCTTTCTGAAAAGGATAAGAAACAAAAGAAACTCGGAGAGTTGGATATACCATTTGAATATAAAGGAGAGTAAGAGTATGAAGACATATTTGGTAACAGGAGGCGCAGGCTTCATTGGTTCTAATTTTGTACATTATATGCTGGAAAAATACAGTGATGTAAAGATTATTAATCTGGATAAGCTGACCTACGCAGGAAACCTGGAAAACTTGAAGGCTGTAGAGAATAATCCAAACTATATCTTTGTGCAGGGAGACATATGCGATAAAGATTTAGCCGACAGATTGTTCGAGGAATATGATTTTGATTATGTGGTGAATTTTGCCGCAGAATCCCATGTGGACAGGAGTATCCGGGAACCTGAAGTTTTTGCAATGACCAACGTACTTGGAACCGTAACCTTATTAAATGCAGCAAAGAAGGCCTGGGAAACTGGTACGGGATATAAAGAAGGGAAGAAATACCTGCAGGTATCCACTGATGAAGTCTACGGCTCTCTGGGATCGGAAGGATATTTCATGGAAACTACACCGCTGGATCCCCACAGCCCGTATTCCTCAAGCAAGGCAGGAGCGGACTTTATGGTAAAGGCATATGCGGATACCTTTAAAATGCCTGTAAATATAACCAGGTGTTCAAATAATTACGGTCCCTATCAATTCCCGGAGAAATTGATTCCGCTGCTCATTAATAATTGCATCAAGCATAAAGACATACCCGTATATGGTGACGGAATGAACATCAGGGACTGGTTGTATGTGGAAGACCACTGTAAAGCCATAGATATGGTTATCAACAGAGGTAAGGTCGGAGAGGTGTATAATGTTGGCGGACATAATGAGCGGACTAACATAAGAATTGTGAAAACCGTAATAGACTATCTCAATAAAAATGTTGATAGCTTAATTACTGAAGCTCTGATTAAATACGTTGAGGATAGAAAGGGCCACGATAGAAGATATGGGATCGACCCTTCAAAAATAAAGGAAGAGCTTGGATGGTATCCTGAGACGACCTTCGAGGTAGGAATAGAAAAGACTATAAAATGGTATCTTGAAAATAAAGAGTGGATGGAGAATGTGACCTCAGGGGATTATCAAAGTTACTATAATAAAATGTATGAATCCAAATAGTAGATTACTCCTTTGAAGTTAATTCAAAGGAGTTTTTTCAAAGGGTATATAAAATACGAAATCGGCAGGTAATAATTATGGAAAAAAGCTTAAACATATGTGCTGTTATTGTAACCTATAATACAGGAAAAGAAATTACAACTGCTGCAGAGTCAGTTAGAAGCAAGGTTGACGAACTTGTGATTGTAGATAACGGCTCTGACAGTGAAACCGTCAAACAACTCAAAGGTCTTCAGTATGAAAATAAGGCAACTGTGATATACCTTGATGAAAATAAAGGGATAGCAAAGGCCTTGAATGTTGCGGCACAATATGCCCTGGATAATGGATATAAGTGGCTGCTTACCCTGGATGATGACAGTAGAGTGACGGAGAACATGATAACCACCATGCTTCAGGCCTATGATGGACTGGAGGACAGCGAAAAAGAAAAAGTGGCTGTTATTGCTCCAAGACATATTGAAAAAGGGTCTTCCGAATATCAGGAGGCAAATAAAAAGGAGATAGAGCTCACAAGAGTGCTGACTGAAATAACCTCCGGAAATTTGGTAAGGTTAGAGTTGCTCAGGGAAGCAGGATATTATAAAGAAGAGTTCTTCATTGACTTTGTTGACCATTATTTCTGCCTTAAGCTTAAAAGATTGGGTTTCGACATAATAAGAGTGGAAAACGCCATTTTGCTTCACAGTCTTGGAAATTCAATCCCAAAGTCTATTCTGGGTCAAAAAATAACCGTTACAAATCATTCCCC
>JAUZPH010000412.1 GCA_030706065.1 Bacillota bacterium
AAGAATAATAGAGCATTTTAATAAATACAAGAAAAGAAGGGAAGCTGCCCCGGAGGATGGAGAGAAAATCGAACTGAAAACAGTGCTGGAGCCCGGCAGGAAGAGTAATGTGAAAAAGAAAGCAGCTGCAGCCACAGCAGCTACAGTAGGATTGGCAGTAATAGCCTTTGGCGTAAAATTAATTGGCAGGAGAAATTCAAACAAGCATTAAAATACAAGTTGATGTCCTTGGATTCGGTTGAGCTGATGCTTGGCCGGGTCTTTTGTTTTTTATAACAGGTTGCTCGACACATTTTGCCTTATTATGCCATGGTAAAAAGAGTATAATCTACATTATGAAAGTTTATTGCACTTTATATATGTTTTAGCTGCAACATTAATTTTCCTTGTTCCATAACCTGTTCACCATTCAGGATTTTTGGACAAGTTTATGCTGAGTTTAGGTAATGTTTCACTTTAGTAAGGAGCGGGTGGTAATTATGAGAGGCAGAAGAAATTTATGGATGTATATGGGAGGAAGGTTTGTTTCCCTTATAGGAAGCGGTATTCAAATGATAGCAATGCCGCTTTACATACTTGATTTAACGGGCTCGGGAACATTGATGGGGGTTTTCTCAATGCTGTCACTGGTTCCTGCACTTTTGACGGCACCCTTTTCAGGAATAATCGGAGACAGAAGAAACAGAAGAAATGTAATGATAGCTATGGACTGCGGAAGAGGGGCGCTGATTTGTTTACTGGGAATACTGGCAATGATGGGAAACTTAAATATCTATATATTGTTCGGTGTGCAGGTTTTCGTATCTATAATGGACAGCATTTTCAACTCTTCTTCCTCTGCGCTTCTGCCGGATCTGATATCCAGGGAAAAGCTCATAGAAGCCAATTCCGTAAAGGGAGGGTTTGATGCGGCTTCCATGATTTTGGGGCCGGCCTTGGGAGGAGTGGTCTACGGGATATGGGGAATCAAAATGGTATTTTATATAAACGGTGTTTCCTTTATAGCCTCAGCTCTGTTCTCCATATTTATTGTCTACGAAATGAAAGTGAAAGAAAAAGAAAGAATAAATACCAAAGTATTTTTGAGTGAAAATTCAGAGGCCGTAAGGTTCATTATCAGTAAGAAAGGGCTCCTTCAGTTATTCAGCTTTGCCATGCTTACGAATCTTCTGCTGGCCCCGACCTTTGATATAATAATGCCATATGCAATGAAGAAAGGAATTGGCTTTCAGGCAGAGCAGTATGGCTATGCAATGTGCTTCTTTACCATGGGAATACTCTTTGGAAACATTGGAATTTCATCATATTTCAAAAGAAAGGGCCTCAAGTGGCTTATGAGAACGGGGCTTATCATTGAAACAATTGCTATTGCTGCAGTTTGTATCCTTGTGTTCCCTCAAATAGTAGCTCATTATGGCGGCGCAACCTGGCTGCTCTTTGCATCCATATCCGCATGTTGTTTGATAATAGGCTTTTTCAATGCTTTTGTAAACACCCCGATTTCAACCAATCTTCAAAAGCTGGTTCCTGCAGATATGCGGTCCAGGTTCTTCTCAATACTTGGTATGTTTTCGCAGGGTGCCGTACCTCTGGGCGCCTTACTGTTCGGAGTCCTGCTTGATGTCATGAAATACTACTATCTTTTAGCTGCTGTAAACATATTATCCGCTGCAGCGGCAGTAATATTTCTTGTCTATGCCTGTGATGAGGCTTATGAAGCGAAAGGATGAAGAAGAGTTGCCAGTAGTACATGCTGTTTGGAGAGGTCGATATATTTATTAAAGCCGGACTAAGGCTATGTTCCCCAATGGTGGTAGATGGATTTGGTGGACTGGCCATAGTCTCAATCAATGGATAAAGCTCTGGAGTATATAAAATCCAGAGCTTTTAATCTTGATGGCATCCAATCCAAAGTTTATCGCTACCAGATGTTACCGGTGAAACGGTGAGGATAGCCGACACCATAGCCGGGGTAGCCTGGTCCATAACCGGGATAGCCACCATAGCATCTGCCGAAACCACAGCCGCCAAGGGCCCAGCCAAGAAGCAAGCCGGCTCCAAGCAAGCCAAGCCAGGAACTGTCTATACGTCCGAGATACTGGCCATTAAGGTTGTAAACATGCCATTTGTCAAAGTATCCCATAGGCGTTCCGTCGGGGGTATGGATAATCTTGTTTGATACATATGCCACCGGATTATAGCTGCTGTCCAGAAGCCATGGATCCTGAATATATCCTATGACATTACGATGTAAGTCATACACTGTTTTCTCATCGGTATAACCGGTTATATTGTCATTCTGGTCATATATTTTTTTCATACACTTCCCACCTTTTTATCTTTTCATGTTTGCTGAAGAAAAATAATTCTCCTAGTGCATTATATGGAATAAGGGCCGATTTTGATAAATAAATTGAAAGTATATTATGGCGGCTCATGGTGCTGCAAATATTTTGTGGTATAATTATCCATGTAGCTAATTAAAAGCTTAAAAATACTGATAAGTGTGTGGAGGAGCAGTGAAATAGATAGATGAAAGGATGACGAGTATGGAAATAAGGGAAGTAAATAAAGAAGATTTAACGGGTTTACTTGAACTTTATACCCTATTACATGACAACCCAATGCCTGAAATGACTGAAACCGTAGAATTGCTGTGGGAACGGATTATTAATGATAAAGATCATCATATAATTGCAGGCTTGGTAAACGACAGGATTATTTCTTCCTGTGTTGTTGTTATAATACCCAACCTTACTCATAACCAAAGGCCCTATGCTCTAGTGGAGAATGTTATAACAGATGAAAAGTATAGAAAAAAAGGATATGGGACAGCCTTATTGAATTATGCAAAAGATATAGCGGTAAAGGATAATTGTTATAAGATAATGCTGCTGACGGGTTCAAAGAAAGAAAGTACCTTGAGCTTTTATGAACAAGCCGGTTTTAATATGAAGGATAAAACGGCCTTTATCCAATGGCTTTAAGATAACGAGAAAGTATGAGGGACTGGAGGGAGTATATGTTAACATTATTATTGGTTATCATTTATGTGTCATTCATCAGTCTTGGACTGCCGGATTCCATATTAGGCTCGGCGTGGCCGTTGATCCATCAGAGCTTGAATGTGCCCACTTCCTATGCCGGAATAGCGACAATGATTGTGGCGGGAGGAACCATTATATCCAGCTTTTTCAGTGCAAAATTGATTCAAAGGCTTGGTACGGGAAAAATAGTGGCAATCAGCGTATCTATGACTGCCGCCGGGCTTTTGGGAATTTCCATTGTTCCGAGCTTCCTATGGATATGCGTGCTGGGAGTACCGCTGGGGCTGGGGGCAGGAGCAGTGGACTCGGCACTCAATAATTTTGTCGCCCTTCATTACGAGGCAAGGCACATGAACTGGCTTCACTGTTTTTGGGGAATCGGCGCCACTACGGGGCCTTTAATCATGTCAATTTTTCTGCTGAGCGAAAATGGCTGGAGAAAGGGCTATACCACCATAGGAATCATTCAAACCGTACTGGTAATATGCCTTATTGTGTCACTGCCTCTGTGGAAGAGATTCGAGACGTCAAGGAAACAGGAAGAGGGGATAAAGAGGAACACCAGGCTGGGTTCACTTCTGCAGATGCCCGGTTCAAAGCCGGCCCTTATCGGATTCTTCTGCTACTGTTCCATGGAGCTGACTACCGGCCTGTGGGGAAGTTCATACCTTGTTATATATAAGGGGCTGGAGCCTGAAAGGGCTGCCAAGTGGGTATCGCTGTATTACCTTGGAATTACCGCCGGCAGGTTCCTGGCAGGCTTCCTGGCGATAAAGCTTGACAACAAAAACATGATTAGGATCGGCCAGATAATCTGCGTTGCCGGAGCGGTGCTGCTTCTTATACCTGTATCGATTTACTTTCAGATGGCCGGTTTAATACTTATCGGACTCGGATGTGCGCCAATTTATCCGGCAATGCTGCATGAAACCCCGAAC
>JAUZPH010000413.1 GCA_030706065.1 Bacillota bacterium
GGAGTGCCTGCTAGGGAAATGAAGAAACGCTTTTCCGAAGAAGTAATAGCTAAGTTAATAAAGCTGCAGTGGTGGGATTGGGAGGAGGAAACAGTTCAGAGGAATCTGCCGAATATTATAAATGGAAGAGTTGACTTGTTGAAGAAAGGTGTTTTGTAGGATTCTTTGAACTTTATATTTTGGAGGGATCAGGTTACAGCGGCCTAATCCCTTGTTTTTTATATGAGGGAAGGAAAATTAACTTCTATACTTACCCTTTTTACCGGGTAGCAGATAACGTTTGATTGGCCAATTCCAGGGTAAAATACCTCCAAGGAAGTATCGCCAACAGTAATGGAGGGCTGTTTGTCCAGGGTTGGCTGTGGTTTTTTATAGCCTCTTTTTTCTGCATCTTTTGCAGTTAGTTCTGTGCTTCTCACATCTATCTTGTTTTCCAGCAAGGGATCAATGCCGCCTATCCTATCCTCATGTGCATGAGTTAAGGGGGCAAGGACAATATCCTTATTAAATACTTCCTTTGTAAGCCTTAATAATTCTTTAGTTTGCTCATTATTCCAAGGAGTATCAACTAATATGATAGCCTTTGAAGTGACTGCCACAAGGTCGTTTGATGGAGTTCTGCTTCCGTTATAGTTTTCATAGGAGGTATGTACCCATATACTGTCATTTATCTTGGATAGTTCAATACAGCTCGTATCAGAAGCGCCGCTTTTATAGAAGTTCTCTTTCGGTACCTCTTTTAACTTATTTGAAACAACCCCCGCCTTTTTTTGCAAGCAGAAAAACTCAGAAAAGTAACACCAGCCACTAATAAAACACATAACTTATTTATCAAACACCCTTTAACTTTCATCATCATAACTCCCCAATACTTTTATCTCCTTTTACAAGTACAGGCTTAATAATGGCTTAGACGTGCAAGGTTTATATTCTAAGATTAATTTTATAATACTTCCATAAGGAGGTAAAGAGCCTGATATTAAAGTGATT
The DNA here is from genome assembly GCA_030706065.1 of Bacillota bacterium. Lineage (GTDB taxonomy): Bacteria > Bacillota > Clostridia > Clostridiales > Clostridiaceae > JAEZDX01. The sequence goes on from JAUZPH010000413.1 coordinate 991, forward strand.
GAATACAATTCATTATTACTGTCCCCTATCTATAAAATGTTATTGTAACCGTATAAAGCACAAATAAATGCTGAAAACTTTCACATACTATAGGGAAGAAATACATAAACTTAACTTATACATGCGTCAAACACTGAATCTTCACCAGTTTTTGATCATGTATAAGTTAGTAGTTGAAGTTGTTTCCCTATAATGAAGTGATGTAACAGAATTTTTACGTTCTTTAGAGGTGTAGCTTATGGAAAATGTTTTTGATTATGAAGATGTCCAACTGATTCCTGCAAAATGTATGGTTCACAGCCGTTCCGAATGTGACACAAGTGTTATCCTGGGCCCTCGGCGCTTCAGGCTGCCGGTGGTGCCTGCAAATATGCAGACTATTATTGATGAAAAAAATCGCAATTTTCCTGGCTCAAAATGGATACTTCTATATTATGCACCGTTTCCAACCGGAAAAACGCCTGGATTTCGTTAAAAATATGAAATCCCGTGGGTTATATGCCTCTATCAGCGTGGGGGTGAAAGCTGATGAGTATAGTTTTATACAACAGTTATCCCAGGAACAGCTTGTACCTGAGTATATAACTATAGATATAGCCCATGGCCATTCAAATGCAGTAATAGCTATGATCCATCATATTAAGAAGAATCTTCCTCAAAGCTTTGTCATTGCAGGAAATGTAGGTACTCCTGAAGCGGTAAGGGAACTGGAACATGCCGGTGCCGATGCTACAAAGGTCGGTATTGGCCCTGGAAAGGTCTGTATCACCAAAATTAAAACGGGCTTTGGTACCGGTGGCTGGCAGTTAGCCGCTTTACGGTGGTGTGCAAAGGCGGCAAGCAAACCGGTTATAGCGGATGGAGGTATTCGGACCAACGGGGATATTGCTAAATCTGTCAGGTTCGGTGCCTCCATGGTTATGATTGGGTCATTATTTGCAGGCCATGAGGAGTCACCCGGCGAAGTAATCGAAAAAGATGGTAAGCTGTATAAGGAATACTTTGGCTCAGCTTCAGAATTTCAAAAAGGCGAAAGAAGAAATGTAGAAGGCAAGAAAATGTTCCTGGAATACAAAGGTTCTTTAAAGGACACCCTGATAGAAATGGAACAGGACCTCCAATCTTCAATCTCTTATGCCGGCGGAACTACCTTGGAGGCAATCCGTACTGTTGATTATGTCATTGTAAAGAGTTCGATTTTTAACGGTGACAGGGTTTATTAACAAATTCGGTTCAATAGTTGATAATACGAAAGGGAGCTGCTGCATAGCATTTGGAACACATTATGTAGCAGGTGTTTTTACTTTACGGGTAATCCGTAAATTTCCGTGTTTTGGGATAACCCTAAAGCAGAAAAACTTAAAAAGTACGCCTGCCATTAATAAAACAAATAGTTTCTTTACTGGCCGCCCCTTAACTTTCATCTCCATTACTCCCTCATACTTTTATCTTGATTTACAAGTGAAAGCTTAATATTATTCCCATGAACAAGGACTACATTGCAAGAGTGATTTTATGCGATTTCCGTAAAACGGTAAAGGGCTTGGTGTAGAAATGATTATAACAAATAACAAGAAATGAAATGAAAAATGTTGTGTAATACATTTACATAAAAGGCGAATAATACATAACAGGTATTTAGTATGAAATTATGGGGATAAAATGAAACTAAAAAGACAATTATCTTTAATCCTTGTTTTTACTGTCGTATTACAGATTCCTTCGGCGATAACCAACACTATAAAAGTAAAAGTTGAAGGATTGCCCAAAGTTACGGTATAGGTGCGGAAATTTATATTTTAATCTATCACCTTCGAAAAATCGGTGAAGATTCGATATTTTCTCAGGTGAATACTTTAAGGTTTAAATTTCCACATGTGTAAAACAACAGTCTGTTAAGGACGACACTCACAATAAAGTATTTCTAAATCTTCAGTTGAGAAATGATGGAGCAGCTAGAGTTGATTTGAGTAAATTGACTAGTACTCATCGTTATGAAATTGCTGATGACCCATTACCGGACATAGACGGTGAATATTTAATTTTTGCAAAACATAATGATGATGGTTCGTATACACCACTTAGTGGTTCTCAAGGAAGATATGATTATAAAGATGGTTCTATCAGTTCACTGAATTATACACATAGTGGTGTGAGAACTCCATCAATTGATGTGCATAACAAGAACTTTAAAGACCTAAAAACTAAAATTCAAGCTCATAAAAAGGATAAGCAGGTTAAAGTTGATTAAAGTGGTCATATGGCCTATGTGTAAGATGTTCAGAAGAACTAAACGGACAGGCTAAGAATAAAATATTTAAGAGCAACATTCAAGGCTAACGTTTAAAAGGCGTTAGCCTTTTTACATGAAGGTAAAGAATATTGATTTTCTTATGGCACGATCAGAGGTGTTTGAGAAGCATGGAAAAGTTAGAAAAATTCCACTAAAACCGGAGGTTGTTAAAGCAATCTTCCTTGACTGTATTTAAGGTATCACTGTCGAAATATAAAGGAAAAAATTTTTGTAAAATATCTAAATTCTTTCACGGAACTGTGTATTTATATATAAAATACATAGTTAAAGGGAGGAAATAATAATGAATACATACAAACAAATCCAGGCAAGCTTCTGGCAGAATGCCTTCGTGCTCGACCTTACACCGGAGGAAAAATATTTTTATATCTATTTGATTACAAATACAAAGACTACTGCCTGCGGCATATACAGGTTCAATCTGAAACTGGCGGTGCTGGAGACAGGCTTGAACTCTGAGAAGATAAACAATTACCTTAGTAGCTTTGAAAGCAGCGGAAAGATAGTGGTTTCAAAGGCCACCGGGGAGATCATGATAATCAACTGGTTAAAGCATAATCCCAAAAGGAATAAAAGGATTATAGGACAGATAAATTCAGAGCTTAAGGAAGTTAAGGACAAGGAACTGCTAAAGAGGTTTTATGAAAGTTGCAGGAACAGGGAATACCCGGTAGAAGAA